>NZ_BAAGTT010000037.1:0-115326 GCF_054781775.1 Spirosoma areae
ACAAGCTCAAGCAGTACCGACGGGTGGCTACTCGCTACGATAAGACAGCCAGCAGCTTTGCTGGATTTATTTACATAGCGTCAGCTTTGATTTTGTTAGCTTGAATGTCAACACGCCCTAGGGAGTATCGTGAAGGGAATACCTAAAGCGAAAAAATTCTAATCATGAATTGGGTAGCGTCTACATGATCCATCTCCCTATCCTGTTTTTACTGCTATTGCCTGGAAACCACCAGGTCAGGTCTCAACCGGCTACTGCCGAGCAAACCTACCGCCAGCTACAGACCAAACTGGCCTCGGGCTGGAACACCTGGAATACCCGTTCTGTGCTGAGTCATGTGCTGTTACCCCAGGGGCTGGCGGTGAATATTGGCCTGAAAAGCAACGGAATAACCAACCATCGCTACCTGCACGAAGCCTACATCTCGCCCAAAGAGCCGCGTTCCGAAACGGTGGTGGCAGGCTATCATGCCTACGATGGAAGCTATACCGAATGCACCGTAATTTGGGAAGGTACCAAGTTCCGGATAGAAAGTGCCCACGATGGTACGGGGCTTGTGTTGCTGATTACCCCTCTGAAACTACCGGTTCGCCCTCCTTCATTGGTTATAGAAACAGCCCTGCTCTGGAACCGGCCCGGAAGTGTAACTGAGCAAAAAAGCGGATTACTGGCTCAGGTGGGCAGCAACCGGTTTTTAGTACAGAGCACCGCCCCCATCGGGTCAGAAACCCTGCCGCTGGCGGGTAAACACCTGAGTGTTGCGTTCGATCAGGCCGTGGGCGTTTCGGTGGGTAATCCCCGGACGCTCGATGCTATTCGGGCGATAGTCAGTCGGCAGCGGACCGCCTTTGAGAAAACGCTCAACCAATGGGGTACGCTGAGCGAAACGTACCTAGTTCAGCAAAGTGCCCTTGCCTGGAATACCATTTACGACCCCGAACTGCGGGGGGTAGTGGCACCCGTTAGCCGGTTCTGGAACACCTTCTTCGGCGGACAGTATGTGCTCTTCGACTGGGATACGTACCTCTCGGCGTATATGGCCGGTCTGGACAATCGCCCCCTAGCCTACGCTAACGCGGTGGAAGCGACCAAAAACATTGACCGATACGGTATGGTGCCTAATTACGTCGCTGGCGGTGGGTTGGGGTCGCCAGACCGGTCTCAGCCACCGGTGGGAAGTCTGGTGATTCGGGAGCTTTACCGGCAATACCACCACCGCTGGCTGTTGGAACTAACTTTTGATCGGCTGTTGCGCTGGAACCGCTGGTGGCCTACGCACCGCGACACGGACGGTCTACTCTGCTGGGGATCGGACAAGCTACCGCCCGACGGAGCGGCCCATAGCTGGCAGGGTGCTGCTTATGAATCAGGGCTGGACAATTCGCCTATGTACGACGGCGTACCGTTTAACTCCCAAACCAATCAACTCCAACTGGCGGATGTAGGCCTGACCAGCTTATACATTGCCGACTGTAAAGCCCTGGCTGAACTGGCTCAGATTCTGAATCGCACGACTGAAACCGCCGAATTGAGCCAACGTGCTGATCGCTACAGCAAGGCACTGCAAACATTATGGCATGAAGAAAAGGGCCTGTTTCTGAATCGCCGTACCGATACAGGCCAGTTCAGCGAGCGATTATCGCCCACCTTGTTTTACCCCATGCTGGCCGGTGTAGCCACAACGGAACAGGCCCGGCGGATGGCAAATGAACACCTGCTGAACCCGGACGAATTCTGGGGCGAGTGGGTGTTGCCCTCCGTGGCCCGTAATGACCCGGCATTCAAGGAGCAGAACTACTGGCGCGGGCGCATCTGGGCACCGCTTAATTTTCTGGTCTATTGGGGGCTGCGAAACTATGATTTGCCCGATGTCAGGAAACAGCTTGTCGAAAAATCGAACCAACTGCTTTTAAAAAACTGGCGGGAAAGCCGGAGCGTGCCCGAAAATTTCCATGCATCGGGTGTGGGGCGGCTACCCGGTGAAGCCCTAAACCGCAGCGATTCATTTTATCACTGGGGAGCCTTGATGGGCTTTATGTCCTTTCTGGAACAGGGTAAAGTAATAGTGCCAAAGAAAACAATGCCTTGACGAATATTCCTAACTAATGATGATGAATAGCCTAAACCGATTTTTCCTGATTTTGTGCCTGGTAACCCTGTTGCCGTCCTTCAGCTCCGCCCAGCAAAAAACCATGCAGCTCTGGTTCGACCGGCCCGCTTACCAGCCCGCCGTTTTTAGCTACACGGCTCCCGAGTTCCAGCGAACCTTTCACTTCGAGAAGCGCGGCTGGATGGAAGCCCTGCCCGTGGGTAACGGCCGGATGGGGGCCATGGTGTTTGGTGGGGTAGTAAATGAACGGATTCAGCTCAACGAAGAAACGCTCTGGGACGGCTACCGCCGCAACACCGACAACCCCGCTGCCGTAACCGCCCTGCCTGATATACAACGGCTGATGTTTGCAGGGAAAACGGACGAATCTGAGCAACTGGCAACGAAGACGCTGATGGGTCAGCCCCTACGAATTCGGCCCTACCAGCCTTTGGGCGACCTGTTCATCGAGCAACTTAATCCATCGGGCGATACAACCTACCAGGGCTATCGGCGGTGGCTCAGTCTGGATTCAGCCGTGGCCGTAACCCAGTTTCGGCACCAGGGTAAAAACTACCGACGGGAGGTATTTGCCTCGCATCCCGCTCAGGTCATCGTCGTGCGGTTGACGGCCAGCCAGCCCCGTTCCATCAATGTCCGCATCCGGTTACAACGCGAACAGGACGCCACTACGGCTGTTTCAGCCACCGACCCGCACCGGCTGCTCCTGCGGGGGCGCATTGCCCGGCCCGATGAAACCACGGGTCAGCCGGTCGGGATGCGCTTTGCGTCCGATTTGAAGGCGGTTACCCCCAACGGTCAGATTTCAGTCGATACCACCGGGCTGATGACCGTTACCAATGCCGATGAGCTAACGCTTTACCTGACAGCCGCCACCGACTACGCAGCACCTAATCCGGAGAAACGGTCAGCCGAGACGCTGCAAAAAGCAATCGCCCAGCCCCTTGCGGTGCTAAGGCAGAACCATCTGACCGATTATCGCTCGCTGTATGACCGGGTGAAACTAAGCCTCTCCCCCGACGCCAACCCGCTGGAGCTACCCCAGGATGCCCGGCTGAACCGGCTCAAAACCAAACTGGTTGATGACCCCTACCTCTCGGCCTTACTGTTTCAGTACGGCAGGTACCTGCTCATCGCGTCTTCCCGGCGGGGCGATTTACCCGCCAATTTACAGGGTATCTGGAATCAGACGATGCGCCCACCGTGGAGTTCGGACTACCACACCAACATTAACCTGCAGATGAATTACATGGCCGCCGAGGCCGCCAATCTGGCCGAATGTCACGAACCCCTGTTTGATCTGATGGACTCCCTGGCCATCCACGGACGGCACACGGCCCGCACGATGTACGGAGCCAGAGGCTGGGTCGTGCATCACCTGACGGATGTGTTCTGGCGGACCTCGCCCGTGGATGGGGTGGTGGGCGTGTGGCCGATGGGGAGCGGCTGGCTGGCTCATCACCCGTTTGAACACTATCAGTTCTCGGGGGATAAAGAATTTCTTAGAAAACGGGCATTCCCCCTCATGAAGGGAGCCGCCGAGTTTTACCTGGACTTTCTGAAACCCATCCCGGCAGGATTGCCCATGGCCGGAAAGCTGGTCACCAACCCCTCGCATTCGCCCGAAAATGCGTTTGAGAAAGCCGACGGAACTCAATTTCAATTTACGTATGGGGCCACGATGGATACGCAGATTTGCCGGGAGTTATTTACCAATTGCCTGCGGGCCATCGACGAGTTGAGTACACTGGGACTGGGGAAGCCGGTTGAGGCCTCATTCAAACGCGAACTGCAAACGGCCCTGGCCCAACTGGCCCCCGTACAAATCAGCCGCCGAACGGGCGGCATTCAGGAATGGATCGAAGATTATAAGGAACCTGAATTGGGTCACCGGCACATCTCGCACCTCTACGGCCTGTTTCCGGCTGACCAGATTACTGTTGGAACGCCCGCCCTGTATGCTGCGGCCCGCAAGACGCTGGAACGCCGGTTGACCGGTAATCCGAATGCCAAAACCGAAGAGGCCCGCAATCGGTACAAAAGCTATGGCAGTTACCTGAACGGCGAGAGTTTTGGGGGCTGGCAGGGCGTCTGGATCAGTCTGATGTGGCTGCGACTCGGCGAGGCTCAGGAGGCTTACAGGCACCACCAGTATCAGTTAAAATATGGGTTCTCCCCCAACTTTTTTGGTTCGGCGTATCAGTTGGACGGTACCTACGGTTCAACGGCGGTGCTGGCCGAAATGCTGCTGCAAAGTCATACCGGTGTTGTGAACGTATTGCCTGCCCTGCCTACGCAGTGGTCGTCAGGTTTTGTGTCAGGGTTACGGGCAAGGGGTGGTTTTGAGGTGGACATCCAGTGGAAGGACAACAAATTTACGGCGGGGAAAATCAAGTCATCGAGTGGGTCGGTGTGCCGCTTGCTGGTCAAAAACCCGGTAACCATTTTCCAGGATGGTAAGGTGGTAAAGTCAGTCAGAGGCAAGGACAACGAACTTGTTTTCGCCACAAAAAAAAGGGGAGTTTATACATTGGTAGGTCGTTAGAGTAGGATCAAGCTTACTACGCATACCAGCGATCATCTTTTATGCTACAGATTAGGGTTGACAACTATTAAAACGGTCTGTTGCAAGAGTATCCCTCTTTTACCCAGAAACCGTTCAATTAAACCTCCCCTTCGGCATGGAGATGTGGTGCCGATTATTGGTCCCAATGAACCATGGCTTGAATCGGTAGGATAAAATTGGCTACCTTATCTCTCTATAACTATGGCTCACGCAGCGCTCCTCCTTAAATCACGGTCCCTATGTCCCTCCCTTCGGAAGCTTTCACCATTGGCGTGGAAGAAGAGTATCAGATCATCCATCCCCAAACCCGGCAATTACGCTCCCGGGCAAAAGCCGTCCTAGCCAAAGCCCAACAATCCCTGGGCGATCAGGTAACCCAGGAGATGTATCTGTCTCAGATTGAAATTGGTACCTCCATTTGCCAAACCCTCCAGCAGGTTCGACTCGAACTTCAGGTGTTGCGGGGTCAGGTCATCGCTGCCGCCCAAAAATCCGACAGTCGGCTGGTGGCCGCCGGTACGCATCCTTTTTCCCATTGGCAGGATCAGCAGCTAACACCCACTGAACGCTACCGGGGTTTAGAAACTGACTTTCAGCAACTCACCCGGGAACAACTCATTTTTGGTTGTCATATCCACGTGGGCATTCCCGATCAGGAACTGGCCATTCAGGTCATGAATCGGGCCCGACCCTGGCTAGGAGCCTTACTTGCCGTGGCCAGTAACTCGCCTTATTGGCTGGGGAGCGACACGGGCTACGCCAGCTTTCGAACTGAAATCTGGGGCCGCTGGCCGACAGCGGGTATCCCCCAACACTTTGATTCACGGGTTGATTACGACCGCTTGATTGAGGACCTTACAGCCATGGGTAGCATCGCCGATGCATCCAAAATTTATTGGGACGTGCGCCCCTCGTCTCATTATGAGACCCTGGAGTTTCGCGTCACCGATGTGTGTCTCACCATCAACGAGGCTGTTTTAGTAGCGGGTATGGTTCGGGCCTTAGTGCGAACCTGCGCCCTGGAGGCTGAAGCGAATGTGGCCTTACCGATTATACGACCCGAAATCTTACAGGCGGCTAAATGGCAGGCGGCTCGTTTTGGCCTATCTCAAACCCTGATTGATCCCCTGGCGGGTCGGGCAGTTGCTGCGCCTAATGTGATTCGTCAGTTTCTGAGCTATGTTCGGTCAGCCCTGGAAGCGTATAACGACTGGGATGAAGTTTCTGAACTTGTCGATCAGGTTATTCAGGGAGGTACCGGCTCGGCTCGTCAACGAGCGGCCTATAATCGAGCAGGTAAGTTAGAGGATGTAGTTGATTTGCTGATGCGGGAAACGGCAATCGGAGTGGTCTTAAGCTGATTGCTAACCCAGTGAATCGCTGCTTATTGAATTAGGTGGTTAGCATGTTTTCGTTATTTATTAAGCATTACTCCTATATCCTGTTGTTCACAAAAATGTCCGCTTCCGAAATGACAGCCGGTTTACCCTTCAATGAGTCGATAGAACGATTCGCGGTAGGTTTCGCCGATGGGAATGACCGCTTTGCCGATGTAAATGCGATTCCGCTCGATGGATTCAATCCGGCTTAGGGCCACGATGTAGGACTTATGGACCCGCACGAACTGGCTGGCAGGTAATTTCTCGTCCATACTTTTCATGGTCTGCAGAGCCAGAATGCGATCCGTCGTGGTGTAAATGGATACATAATCCTTCAGCCCTTCGCAGTACAGAATGTCGGGCAGACTAACGCGTTGCAGCCGGTACTCGGTCTTGATAAAAATAAAACTGTTGGATCCATCGCTGGTCGACAGTGCCGGAAGGGGCGTAGTCAGCAACGGGTCAGGGATGATTGTGGCCGGACGGTGACTGACAGGACTGGCGGAAAATAATTTCTGCACGGCTTTGTAAAACCGCTCGAAGGAGACGGGTTTGAGCAGGTAATCGACCACATCATGTTCGTACCCTTCCAGGGCGTACTCCGAGTAAGCCGTTGTGAGAATAACCCGGCACTGGATGCCGTCTACCCCACGTCGGGCCAGATTCAGAAACTGCATCCCCGTCAGTTCGGGCATTTGTATATCCAGAAAGACCACATCCACCTCGCCCCGCTGCACCCGGGTCAGCGCATCGATGGGGCTGGTGGTGGCACCAACGAGTTCGAGAAACGGCACCTTGCCAATGTAATCGCTCAGGATCGTGTGAGCTAAGGGTTCGTCGTCAACAATCAAACAGCGCATACGGGAGGTGGGGATAGGGGCTTACAAACTCAGTTCCAGCGAACAGGCGTAGCTGTCGGGCTCGTCGGTAATGCGCAGGGTATGCCGGTTCGGATAGAGTAGCGCCAGCCGACGCCGAACGTTGGCCAACCCTATACCACCCACCGCATCGGTCTGCCGACGCGTCTTTTTGTTCAGTGTGTCGAACCGCAGGGTGCCATTTCGCACGCTCAGGTCAATCACCAATGGCTGGTGGGAATCGGTCAGGTCGCCGTGTTTGAAGGCATTTTCAACGAACGACACCAATAGGAGCGGCTCAATACGAAACAAATCAGTATTCCCCTCAACGCTGAACTGAACGTGTGCGTTGGCCACCCGCAGTTTTTCCAGTTCAACAAAATTCTCCAGATACGTCACCTCTTTCGAGAGCGGGACGCGGGCCGGGCCACCGGTATGAGTGGTTCGTTCGCTGCCCTCATACAGCATATACCGCATCAGTTCCGACAGTTTCAGAATGGCACCCGGAGCCGCATCGGACTTGGCATAGGCCAGGGCGTAGATGTTGTTGAGCGTGTTGAAGAGAAAATGCGGATTCACCTGCGACTTCAGAAAGGCCAGTTCGGCGGTGTTTCGATCGCTGACTAAGGCCGTGCGTTCCTGCTGATGCACAAACCAGTCTTCTACAATCTTAAAGATCAGCCCAATCAGAACGGCCGGGACGGCATAGTAGAGGTTGTCTTTCACAAAATAGGAAATCGGGGTATCGGGAAAGTAGTTACGGATACCGAATAAGGCGAACACCAACGTTTCGTCAATCAGGTAGCGGAAGCCGATGAAGAACGCCACGCAAGCTAACGCGCCCAGAATAGCCCATCCGTATTTCCGGCGGGCAAACAGTGGATTCAGCACCACAACATGGGTTAGGTAAATTGTTAGCCATTGATGGGTGTCAAACAGAAGAGCAAATCCCCAATTTGGCTTGCCTGAATCACGAAAGCGAGCAATATCGAGCGTCAGGTACAACAGTAAACCACCGAGGTAGAGCAGGGTACGGGTGCGGTTTTTCATACGACAAAGTAATACAGTCAATGTATCAGTTGGCAAATCGGTTCGACCAACGCCCAATTTCAACCGACGAACGGGTTAGGGGCTGTCGACCCGCGTTGGTCGGCGTAAACTGCGGTTAGCCGAGGTGTTGAGCGGGTTGGTCGAATGGGCTTGGTAGTAGCCTTCACGAAGCTACACCTTTGACCCATCCATTATGCAACAATGCACAACATCATGAAACCACGGCTCGCTTCCCTGCTGCTGTTGACCATACCTTTTACCGGCCATACGCAACCCAATCCGGCGAACCAGCACCTCGAAATTCTGCTCATTGGCGCATCGCATCAGTACGGTAAAACGCCCGTTGAACACTTCGAGTACCCACTGGGCAAAGCCCTTGCCTTCCGGCCCGACGCGGTATTTGGCGAAGATTTATCGCCCCAAGATTATGACGCCCTGGCCGACTTCTGGAACAAAGCGGCTTTGGAAAAACGGGTGGCCTACGTCCGGAGTCATACCTACCCGGACCCTAAACAGCCGGCTCAATTTATTCAGCAGACCTACAAGCTGCTGGGTGAACACCCCACTTTCCACCAGGACCGAATGAAACTGGCCCGGGCGCTCTACCTGGCGCATGATTTTGGCAACGCCCGCTACCAGCTTTACCGACTCGATCAGGCCAAAATTACGTTCGGCCAGCAGGAACGCGACGCCTACCGGGCCATTCTGGGCGAACCCGATTCGCTCTACCGCTCCCGCTCCAGTGAGTATCACAACATCTTCTTTCCGCTGTTGGATAAACTGAAGCAGGACCGGATTCTACCCATGGACGCTCAGCAGTATGATTTACCCTGGCAGGCGGCCTGGAACAGGACAGACTCCCTGTTTCGCCGGTGGGAAGCGAGTCTGGAGACCGACACAAACACGGTAGCCGCCCGGCGGTATGCGGCCCTGATGAAGCGGATGAACGAATTGACCAATCGGGAGAAACAAGCCGCACAAGCCGGAAACCAAACTCAGTTTATGAACGCACCAGAGGGTGACGAATTTCTGAATATTGCGAATTTTTATGGAGCCAGACGGCTGTTCGGTTTGGCAGACTTTCCCGAAAAGACCCTGTCTGATATGCTTCATTACTGGCAATTGCGCAATGAGGGAATGTGCCGCAACGTAGTAAGCCGTGCCCGGTTGGCAGGGGCTAAACGGATAGTCGTTGGTGTGGGAGCCAATCACCGGCAGATCATGGTGGAGACCCTGCGTGCCATGCCCAACGTGACCGTTTACACGCTGAATGAATACCAACCGGAATAATCGTCCCTCGACTTGTCGGTCTTTATTGGCTTTCTAATTCAATTATCTGTATATCAGTATCTTACCCAATAGTTTTCTGCTATTGTATAGGATTTGTAGCGACTAAGTCTCCAGATTGTAGCGTATTTGTAGGGCTCCGAAATTTGCTTAGACCCGCCACAACCCGCCACCTTTGCATCAGCTAATTCGCCAGTCAAATCGGCCAATTCGCCCTGTCTTATCAATCAATTTTTAACAATCAAACCAAATCATCTCATGAAAACGATTCGCATTTCCCCAATTATCGGTATTGCTCTGTTACTGATGACCACCTTCACGGCCTGCAAGAAAGAAGCTGAGCTTCACCCAGAACTGTCGGCCCGCGTGGTGGGCAACTACACGCTGACGGCGCTAAAAGAAAATGGCAAAACGTACACGATTAATGCCCAAACGAAAGGCAAAATGAACGTTGTACGCGAATCGGCCACCTCAGTCGGCGTAACCGTTGAGGTGACCAATAGCAGCAGCCCGGCGGATAATCTCCAGTTTTCGGCAACTGGTGTCAGTGTTGAGGATGCAGGCAATGGGGAGGTTAATCTAAGTAAAAATGGGTCCACATTTGCCAAAGGCGGCAACAACAGCTTTACGATCAAGTTGATCCCAAACGATGGAAGCACACCGTTCGAACTGGTCGGCACCAAATAGCGTCAACTAAGTTTAGCCACCCCCTGAATGAACACACTGCTCTTGCCCCACTTTACCACCAAGCGTTCCGTACCGGTGGCCTCAATTGAATACCTGGAAGCGATGGGTAACTACACGACCGTGCATCTGATGGGCCAAAAGCCCATGCTGGTGGCCATCACGCTGAAACGTCTGGCGGAGCGATTACCTACTTTTCTGCGGATTCATAAAGGAACCTTAGTTAATCCCGCGCATATTGTTGCCTACCGAGTTCGGTATGTGCCTGCTCCCTTTGTTGAGCTTTCGCAGGCCAGGCAGCTACCCATATCCCGCCGACAAACCCGGCGGCTAAAACCGCAGTTGGCGAATGACTTTCCCATCGTGTGCCCTGTTGTGTAAATGGCTAATCATTGTTGCCTTCGTACTATACCTTTGTTTACACTTGTCTACAATAAAATCTAAAATGAGTGCGCTATCCCTGCTTTTTTATCTGCTACTGGGTAGCCCGGCTTGGGCCGATGCCGAGTTTTTTCTGCGCATTGATGAACCAGGCCGTTACACCGTTACCCTCGATGACCAAACCCTCAGTCTCTCCTCGGGTCGATACCGCTTTTTCGACCTGCCGGCCGGGCGGCTGCGGTTAGTTATCCTGCGCAACAACAGCCAACTCTATCAGGATTGGGTTGAACTCCGCACCGACAGCCGCACCGTGACTGAGTTTCGCGCCCGGCAAGGACTTCGGGTCGTAGCCGTTTTTCCACTCCCGACCGATGGCCGCTTGTCGGGTTCGGACTGGGCCAGCCCCATAGGCAACCACCGAGTTGGGACGAACGGTTCGGCTTATCGTCCGGGTTCTGACGACAACCAGCGTATGGCGATGGCTCCCCAGGAGTTTGAGCGCATTCGGGAGGCCGTCAAAAAACAGTCGTTTGACGATGGAAAGTTTGAGCTACTAAGTACCCTTCTTATCGACCGGTCCCTGTCGTCGGCCCAATTGGCTGAACTACTCAACCTGTTCGCCTTTGATACCAAACGGCTGGAAGCGGCCAAAATAGGCTGGAACAGCGTTATTGACCGGCCGTATTTCTACACCGTTTTTGATGTGTTTACCTTCAGCACGTCGGTGAAGGAACTCAAGGCGTATATGGGCAGCCGGTGAACTGGCCCCCGTAAGCCCTGCCTTTAGCTAACCAGTCGGCTTAATTTCTCCTATGCACTTGTTAACCAGTACTGGCTGTAACGGACTACGTTTGCTGAAGAGATAAACGGCTTCCAACAAAAAAGGTAGTGATTTTCGACGGCTAGTACTGGTCAGCTTCATGTAGACAAGAAAGCGCTTGAAACCCCTCGTCAGGCTTTTGGTATAGATTATGTCGCGTTTTCTTTAGGTAACGTAACTATTTATATCCGTACAGGCTCCCTTCTGCTCACTGGCCGTTTTCGTCCAATAAAAGGGTAACTGATGTTATTTAATGAACTCGTTATTTTGCTATCAATGAATGGGTTGTGTCAATATCAGCTACCGCTGGAAATCGTTCATGAAAATCTCCCTTTTTTAATCAGGTGATTTTGTCGGCACAGTAACCTGCACGAAAAAGCCGCGTCCAAACTCAATGGATGCGGCTTTTGTGATAACTAATTATATCGGCACACTCATGTGACCTCCCCCCTTTTATTTGGACAATTTTTTAAAAATAAACGAATCATTATCAACAAATTCGGTCCCCTTTAATTCAAGGGATTGAATGTTACCATTGCTCATGGTAAACTTAACCGGAAAAGTACCAAAACGGGTGTTGGAAAAGGTAAGCCTAAAGGTATCGTTGTCCATATAATCCAATCGAGCCGTCAAATTTGGATGGTGTGCTAACCGCATCAGTAGCGGTTGATTACCTGCCTCACCCATTGTAGATTCAATGGTCAGCTTCCCGTATAGTTCGTTCTGATACGTACCGGTATAAGCCATTAAAGGCAAGGAAGACTTCGTATTTTTTGCTACCCGGCTCGCTAACTCCTTCAAATCATTTTGGTTGGCCAGGTTCCGGCTTTGAGATCGTTTTAAGTAATAGTCATGTCGATTCGTGTAGGGAACATTCAGGTAGGCATCAAGAATTTGAAACCGTAAGGCTTCGTGAAAATTATGATTATCCTGATTGGTCAAGACCACAATAGCCAGTTTTGATTCAGGCACAATAGTTGTGTTAGTACAATGAAAGCCATTGGATAGTTACCCGTAAAATTGTATGTTTTTTGACTCATTTAAATTAGCAACATTTTATTTGCATTAGTACATTTATTTTGTATAATAGGGTTAAAAAATGATTAGCTAAGTGTATACCAAATAATTATCAAATAATCTATTTCTAAAATTGCAATTGTTGTGGCATAAAGGACAAAGTGTCCTTTATGCCACAACAATTGATTAAATCCTATGTCATTAGTTTGTAGTATTACATCTATTTTTAAACGAGCTAATTTTATAATAGCTTCCCTCCTACTGCTAGACGCAAAATGATTAAAGCTGCTGTTGTAACTGACGGGCACACTCAATAATTTCACTACAAACCTGATTAAGATTAGATTTTTTTGATTTCAATTGACTAACCAGTTGATTGAGTTGCTGTTTCAATTGATCGGTTTTTTCATTCGTTGCAGTTCGGCGAGACTTACTTACTGGTTGAGGCTTTTCCTGAGCTTTGTGCACGACTTGTTCCAACTCGGCATGATTTCTAATCGGTTTTGAAAGTTTATCAAATTGGCCAAGCTGCTGTACTAAGGCTTTATCAACTTTTGTTTGACCGGATAAAATATCCTGCTTGAAAGCGGGGTCTAATCGCTCTAAGCCCTGAGCGTAAGCACCATCACGTTTTATTGTCTTTTCGCTGACATTAAACTGTTTGCCCAGCCGATGAGCTGTTGTTTGCTGGTTTTCTCCTACTACAGGCTCGTTCCTATCCGCGCCTTTTTTGTCTTCTTGACCCTCTATTTCATAAAGGTCATTCTGACCCTTTTGAATATCTCGACTATACTTACCCTTGCCCTGTTTTTCCTGTAGATAGCGAATTCCTCGCAAATAAGATACCTGTTCAGGTGCCAGATTGCGCCGACCTAATTGATTATCAATCATAAAGAACTTTACCTGCTCAATAGAGGGAAAGTTCATTAGATGCACTTTAAAGTCTAAATGATGCTTCTGGCATATAGCATACCGATTGTGGCCGTCGATAAGAATATAAGCGGTAGTAGCCGTACCCAACTCAGGTATATGTTCCCCTGTTGTTTCCCAAACAAGCAAAGCTTCTCGGCAACCATTCTGCTTTATATTCTCTTCTAACTGCTTATACTCGTCCGGTAACAGTGGAGGTATATAAGCCGCGAGTTCAGGTAAAACGTGAATGTGTTGCTTAATGTCTTCATGCCGAAGTAGACTTTGATCTTTTATCATCGTCTTAGTGTCTAAGGCCATTTGATATTTTTTTGCCATTGAAAAGGTGATATAAAAGGGGCGATTTCAATTAGACCAAATTGGCCCGTTGCCCGGTTAACTCTAACGCCAAATTACGGTAATCAACTGCGCCATGAGAATCTTTTGCATAGGTAAATATATCCTGCTGGGCAATCTGGGATTCCTTTAAAGCGACATTTAAGCGAATCTCAGCATTAAAAACTGTAAAATTCGTTAATACCCCCCCTCGAATGTAGTTAAGCATATCCCTATGTACGTTCAACCGCTTATCTACCAATGTAAGGACAATACCCTCTACAGTTAATTCATGATTGATTCGGTCCCGTACTTGCATGATGCGTTCAAACAGATTATTAATCCCTTTCATAGCGGAAGCCTCCGGCTGAAGCGTTATCAAACAGGACGTGGAAGCGACCAAAGCTGAATTGGTAAATATATTAAGTGCGGGTGGGCAGTCAATCAAAATGTAATCATACTGCGCCCGTAAACCTGAAAGTACATTTTTGAGCTGGTTGACCCCTCCTACTGCCTGTACCAACTCTAAATCCGCGTTAGCCAATTCTAAATCGCTCGGTGATAAATCAAAATTGGTACTAATCGCTACAATCGGTAAGGGTTCGTTTTTTAATAAGGCGTGAACTACCTGTTTTTGCGGTTCCTCAACGCCCAATACCTGAGATAGATTACCTTGTGAATCCAAATCAATCAGCAATACCCGATGGCCTAACAGCGATAATGCCTTACCTAAATTTAACGTCGTTGTCGTTTTACCAACGCCACCTTTATGATTGGCAATCGAAATAACTTTTGCCTTCCGGGACGAGGTATCGACATAGCCATATTTTTTTAAAACCGGGTACAATGACGCTAAATGTTTTGCATTTAGAACGCGATCACCCGTCAAGGCTTTAGTAAGGGTAGTTGTCGGTATACCTGCTTCCTGTTCGATAACAGAAGCAGATAAGGCCGGGTTTTGCTGAAAAAACATTAAAACGTCAGCGTTGGTAATCATAGAAACAATGGCTATTATTTGTCCTAATATTAGGACAAATAATAGCCATTGTCAAGTAATATGGACCTGAGTTCTAATTAATTTGCCAAGGTCTACTAAATGATGTTAAAAACTATCTCTGATTGCGAGGAAAACCCCGTCAAATTGCGAGGAAAGTACCGTCGCGGAAAAACACATTCCTTATTTTATTAAATCAGTAAACCTGTTTCTGGAAAGCTCTTTTTATGAAATTTTGAAAAAGCTCACCATTAAATTAATTGGCTTAGCATTAAATATATTTACTTAATTAATAAATTAAAGGCTCCGTAACTATCTGATATTCAGTTTATTACAATGAACAAATATGAGAAAAGTACCGCTAACTACGAGGAATCTACCGTTTAATTGCGAGGAAACTACCGTCAATTACGAGGAATCTACCGTTTAATTGCGAGGAAACTACCGTCAACTACGAGGAAACTACCGTACCTGCGAGGAAACTACCGTTAGCTGCGAGGAAACTACCGTCAACGTCTATTTTTCAGGGTAAAATAGGTTAACAATTCTCAATGTGGTTAAATATGATAGGCGAATGGCCAAATAACTACCGGGCTAGTTGGCCTGTATTAACAACTGCGAGTAGAATAACGTCAACTATGTATGTTTCCCCTGAATTGCGAGTAAAGTACCGCCACAGGGTGCGGTTTTAATCTAATTGAAGACTCATCTTGGGGGAAAAACTAATTCTATTGCGAGTAAAGTACCGTCAAAATTGTAGTTTAACCCCGTTTACAGTTAAATATGGACAATGATTCGAGATTCACTCCCATCCGATTTATAAGATGACGGACTTTTACTCGCAATTCGCCCTGTTAGTGATGTTAATGCCTTGATTATTCGGGGAAAATTAGCCAATTTGACGGAAAGCTTGCGGACTCAACGGCTTTTTTTAGCTTTGTAATAAGACCTATATTGTATGTCCAAAAGTTCTAAGTCTACCGACTCTCAAACCGAGTTATTCAGCAACGATTCTGAGTTCTTAGAAGCGGATCGGCGGGCAACGACTCGCCAAATTCGGCAAGATAGTATGGTTGCCCAGCATAATGATTTAATTCGGGCGCGTTATGATATGTCTTTGCTGGAATCGCGCTTGTTCGTTTGTCTGCTGGGACGAATTGACCGAAAGGATAAGGATTTTGTACTTTGTCGAATACCGGTTTCAGAATTGTATCCAGATGAGAAAGTAGGAGGGAAGGCATACTCGCAAGTACGAGAAGCGGTAATCCGGTTAGCCAGCCGAGTTATTCATGTAGAAACCAGGGATGAGCAAGGCAGACGGGAGATTGTTAGCAATCCCCTAATGGCAACATGCCGCTATAAAGAAGGTTCTGGATACCTCATCGCTCAATTCAACAACTTCGTAAAGCCGTATTTGTTAGAGCTACAAGGTAATTTCACGGTAGCCGAAATTCAAACGCTGTTAGGGTTTCGGAGTTTTTATTCGTACCGGCTCTACTGGCTCCTTAAGTCCTCTGCCTTTCACCATGATACAATAAAGTTGGATTTAGCGGCTCTTAAAAAAACGTTGAATCTCGAACAACGGTATCAGAATTTTGCTGACTTCAAACGCTTTGTTTTAGACATTGCTAAACATGAACTCAGCATAACGGATATGGCCTTTGAATATAAACAGCTTAAAGAGGGGAGGGCCGTAAGTTCAATACTCTTCTACCTGCTGAGGCCAGCCGTTATTACACAGGATGAGATTAAGCTACCGGAAGGAACACAGCAAACTTTGGCGGAAATAGGGATAAGCCTAAAATCACTCAATGAAATAAAGGTACGTTTTCAACAGAGCTTATTGTCAGAAGACTATTTACGATTTGTCATTCAGTATTATCAGGAAGCTAAAAAGAAAGGTCGAATCAAGTCAACAGCTGGGGCTATATACAAAGCCCTGATGACTGACCAGCTAAAACAAGAATTTTTAGTCTGGCAGGCTGACCAACCCACGTACCATGCGCCCAAGCCATCTATTAAGCAACCTAACATTGAAATTATTCCTTTAGAAATTTTACGTGAGCAGTTCAAAACCTTACAGGATAAAGGTCTATCAGATTATAGTACGTTTGAAGCTTATTTAGATTGGATGTTGCAACAGGACGAATATGATATGGACGTTGTAGAAGGTAAAGAAGTACTTGTATATACTGAACCAAACTAACAAATAAATAACGGCTTCCGGTGTCTTCCTGGATTGTTATTGGTGCATTTGTGCAGCAGGAATAGAAGTTTCGTAGCCCGGACTCCGAGAATTATTCAGCCGGGCTTCTTCTCTAAATAGACTACTTTCCTTACTTTAGTATTTACTAAAACGGCTTCCCTGTATTTTTCAAAGTTTGTTAAGTGCAACGGAGTTGCTGTACTTCAGTGAATAATTTCATTACATAAGATACTTTATATAACAATCCCCAAAAAGTACAACGCCCGGCTATCTCGTGGAAGGTAGCCGGGCGTTGTACTTTTCTAAGTTACCAGTCAGAAACACCCCTGACCTATTATTGCTGTGCCTGGTAGGTCAGTAACGATTCCAGACTACCAAAAATCTTTTGTTCGGTATCGTCTAAGTCGATAGAAATGGCCACCCGGCTTAACCCTTCATGGGTTCCGATGGGCTTCACGTCGTACATAATCGTATTTACCTCAATGATATGAATGTCCTGGCGTTCTTTGACCACGCTAAATTTCTGGGAGAAGTCCAGGAAAATACGGATAATTTCAGCTTGAAAATAGACGCTATCGTGTTCTGATAGCGGAGTGCGATTTAGTATAGCGTAAGGCTGATTGATGAATACAATGTCCTTCACCTTAAAAGGTATCTCCCTGGGTTTTAGGCTTAGTTTCATTTGATAGACAAGTTTACTATCTAACCACATTAGTACGAACTGTTCCAGCAGATGGAAAGCAGGGGCCAGTAGTTGACCGCTTTAAGATTTACTGTGGCTTCCCGTTGATGTACAATGTAAACGGGCCGGACGTGGCCCGTTTATAAATCGCTTCGTACTCACTGGCGGCTATGCGCTCGCCCACCTCCCAAAGGGCATCATAATCGATCTTACTGCCTGGGCTACTTAGGTCGTATTCCCGAAGTTCAATCATGGGTAGCTCCCCTAAGAAGTTGACCACTTCGCAAGCGGGCGGCTGGCGGTCGGCGAACAACTTGTAATAGTTCCACAAGTCGGCCCGCTGGTAGCTTTTAAAGTAAGTGGCCATGCTAGGTTAATTTTTCCCAAATTTACGTATGCCAATGTATCATAAAACAACTCTGATTACCTCCGTTGGTCATATAGCCCTATAGAATCAACGGTAAAGGCTAACACGCTCGTTTTCAACCATAAAACTTAAAGGCTAAATAAAGTGTACTGGTAAGATATGCCTAACTTAGGCATATCTTACCAGTACACTTTGGAAAACAAGCAGTTCTGCATTTATGCGGTCGATGATGATGAAGACGATAGTTATTTAATTAAAGAGGCTCTAAAATCGTATTCAGATTGTGCCGTGACATTCTTCAAGGATGGAGAATCATTGCTGTCTGACCTCTCAAATAGTCCTGAAGAGAAGCTACCAGCTTTAATACTGTTAGACCTCGATATGCCCCGTGTGGATGGCTATGAGGTGCTGCAAACGCTCCGAACCAATCCGGCTCTATGCTTCATTCCGGTACTGGTTCTCAGTGCTACCCGCAGTGAGCAGACCGTTCGTAAAGCTTATCAATTGGGTGCAAACACGTTTATGAGTAAGCCAAACTCGTTTGCTGAAATGAGTCAATTACTTCAACTGATGCACACTTATTGGTTGAAAACGGTTCATATACCGGCAAATCCATGATTTTAAGTCCAGACAAAGAAGCTGTTTCGTACAAACATCTCCTGGAACGACGCCACAACGCAACGGCGCGCACCCAGGAATGGCATGAATTACGAATCCGGCACAAAGAAGAACTAACGCTAATCAGCCCGCTTCCAGTAAGCATAGCTATATGGCTAAGGCAAAAGCAGGAAGTGGCCGAACTCGGCACATGGCAACAGCAACAACTTACTTTGCTGCTTGTGCGTCACCGTCAGGAAATGGAAGCAGTTAATCTACCGTAGCCAAATCAGAATAATATTTGGTGATAGGAGCCAATTTTGACGAGCTGCGGGCAGCCATTCCGCCCGACCTGGCTCCGCTCCTGGCGGCTTTGGCCCCTCGGTGGGGTCAGCCCTCCAAAGATTGTTTGGTTTTCGCTAATCGCATAACAAAGCAAGCGGGCCGAATTGGGCAGTCAAAAACTGCCCAATTCGGCCCGCTTGCTTTGTTATGCCTGCTCCCCGCTAAGGGGTCGCCGAAGGCAACACAGCCGACTAAAAATCTGAACTCTCGCCGGGCCTCGACTGGCCGGGGTGCCTGTCTTGGCCGTTATACTGCGCCTGACCGTTAACGGGTGCGGGCGTAACGGTGGGGGTAATCGGCTCGGCGGCTTTTCCCTAACCGGGTCGCTAGCTGGCCAATAGGTTCTCTATTTCTTCTTGAATACGAGTAAAGTTTTTCTTTACGGCCTGGCTGGTGGCCGTCGTAACGGGTGACTAATAATTGCCTGTATTTATACGGAAATCTCTGATAATGAGTAAATAAATACAAATCAGAATTAGGAAATTAACGTTAAAGTTGTTTTTTTTGCATCTGTGAACTAAAAATCAACTTTAACGTTTTACATTCATGAGCACATGTACTAACCACCGAACTTTACCTTTTCTTCGTTATGGCTACAAAAAGCGATGTAGAGCAGTTACTTAGGGACTTCAAGATTAAGTTGTCTGTATGGGGATTGGAGTTCCATTCCCGAGAAAAGAACGATGAAACGCTATTGTTCTTAGAGATATATTATGCCTATGTAAAAAAGGTACTCGAATCGTTAGATTCCGTAGACTACTGCGAAGGTCCAGTAGAAGAAAAAATCAGTATGGGGAGTCCCATGTGGGTTTTTGGTAGAGACGTGAAAGGCCATGAGATTTATATAAAAATTTCACTTGGTAAGCCCAATCAAAAAGCACAATGCTTCTCTTTCCACTTTCCAGCATACCCTATGCAATATCCTCTTAAAATATGATCGCCATATTATGAACAGTCCGATCACAGACAAGCCCATGGTATTAAAAGTCAAAACCAAGACTTTACCATTTAGAAAAGAATTATTCACAGTAGAGTATCAATATTATCTCTGTGAGGATTCAGGCGAAGAATTTATTACACCAGAAATTGGAGATGCTAACTTAAGCCAGGTGTATAATTCTTATAGAATAAAACACCAGATCCCCTTTCCCGACGAAATCAAGAAAATTAGAAATTTATATGGCTTATCTGCTGTAAAAATGTCAGAGATTTTAGGGTTTGGGGTAAACATGTATAGGAATTACGAAGCTGGCGAGATGCCAAATGATTCTAATGCTCGTTTTATAAAAACTGCATCGAATCCCGAATCTTTTCGCGATATCGTATCGTATAGTTCTGCGTTAAGCGGAAAAGATTTAGAACGATTAAATGAACGAATTGCCGAAATTATAGAGGATAGAGAAGCCTCTATAATAAGCAAAGATGAGTATATCATGGATGGGAAGGTAGCCAGTGAGTACACTGGTTATAAAGTACCTGATTTAAATAAAGCATTAAACGTGGTAGTTTATTTTGCAGAAACTTTAAAACCTTGGCAGACAGCATTAAATAAATTGCTCTTTTACGCTGATTTTGGACATTGCAAAGCAACTGGCCAGTCAATAACAGGTCTCTCGTATAGGGCAATAACTTATGGTGTAGTGCCAAGAAGCTATGATAAACTTTTTGCTGAAGCGGCTGACCAGAACTTAGTCAAAGTAAACTATTACATGTTTGAAAATTCAGCGAATGTTAGCCAGCAATACACATCTATTTCAGAATTTAATTCTGAAATATTTAGTGAATCTGAGTTAGGTACGTTGAAAAAAATTTCTGAAAAATTCTCTAATTATTCAGCCAGTGATATAGTCAAGGCTAATCATGAAGAAAAGGCTTGGCTGGATAATGTGATGAATAGAGATTTAGTGAGTTACAAGGAAAGTTTCCATCTACAGCACATTTAATAGTTAGTAGTGTTTTTAATTTAAAACAATCAGATCATGCCCAAAAAGACAATTTATCGTGATTCTGATACCGGGCGTATCACCACGAAAGAGTATGCAGACAAGCATAAAAAAACCACCGAGAAAGAACGAGTTAACGTTCCATCTCCAAGCAAGAAATAATAAATCAAAGCCCTGTCTATTTTTTGTATAGAGCTTTGATTTTTAAAATTTCTTATCTTAAAAACTGGTGTCAGTCGCTATTTAATATAAAAATAATACTATGAAATTCACTCACCACGATTTAGGTAATGTATCTCAGGGGCAGACAGTTGTAGTTACCCTTAGTGGAAATGCGGCAAATGTTCAACTCTTAGATGACTTGAACTTCCGTCATTATCGAGCAGGACAACGGTATAGTTATAGAGGTGGTCATGTTACTAGGTCACCCTTCCGCTTGTCAATTCCAAGTACTGGGCATTGGTATGTTGTTGTTGATCTTGGTGGACGTGCTGGCAGTGTCGGTTCATCTGTTCGAGTGGCATAATACCCCACAGTTGGTGTGGGATATGCCTGAAAAACCTACGGAGCTTGGGGCGGTAAACCCAAAGTACATGGAGATTTTATATTTATTAAGCTTTATGTAAACCATATACAACCATGAACAAGCGTCAGTTTTTGTTTAGTCTTGTAATAGGGTCAGCGGTGTTCGTATACCTTATTAGTTCTTTCTTAGTTGCAACATTTAACATTGCATTGTGGAAAGATGAGCAGCGGTTTTTTACAGTAGTAGTATACTTACTGATCGTAGGGAGTTTTTTGAAAGCATTAGCGGAGCCAGAACGTCAGGAACGTTCTGAACCAAAACAGAAGATTGTGGTAAAGGAACAAGAGAAACAGGAAGTTGAGTAGTTGATTCGCCTATATTTGGGTAGTTCTGCCTTCGTGACGAGAAATGTACGATTTGGCAGAACTACCCAAATTTTTAGAGAATAAAAAGCACCGCTTCATTGTAGGACCTGCTCCCCGCTAAAGGGTCGCCGAAGGAACTCACTACACTAAAAATCTAACCTCTCGCCGGGTATTGACTGGCCGGGGTGCCGGGCTTGGCCGTTTTGTGCCTGGCCATTCATTTGTGGGGGGTGATTGTGGGTGGCTGTATCGCTGTGCCTGGTCGCTGGCTGGCCAACAAGGTTTCTATTTCTTCCTGAATGCGGATAAAGTTTTTCTTTATGGCCTGGCTGGTGGCGGTCGTAACTGGTACAATTTCCGGTATTGGTCCCGGCTCCGTAGCTTTTATCTGGGCTTTGAAACTGCTAAAATCCGAATTCACGAGCTGGCCGTAGAACTCGCCCGTCTGTAATTCTAACACGTCCTGGATACGTACCCGGCTCCGCTCCGTGTAGCTGTGGGAAACGCTGCGGCCTTGGGTCGTCTCAAAATTACGGCTGCTCTCGTTCTGGCCTTCGCTTCGTTGTTGCACGTACTCCCGGCCCCACAAATCCGCAATGTACTGTGCCGTTTCCCGGTGGCCAACCCGCCCGTAAAACTGGTTGTTCAGGTTGGATAACAGCGCGTCTTTCTTGCTGCGCCCGTACATATCCTCAATCTGGCTAATGTCCTGCGCTCCGTAGATGGTCGCTATGCTGCATGTTTATGCTTCATATTATTCGCGCAAGAAATTGTCTATATGTAAATTATATGTCATTCTACTGTCAATGAATATGTTAAAAATGGGATTAGTTAGCTCGTTATTTTTGCATTAAAATATAATCAAGCACTATGTCGGACGTAATAAAGAAAAAAGTAGGGCTAATCATAAAACAAGCCCGCAAAAATAAGGAATTAACACAAAAGGAATTAGCTGAACGTATGGGGGTTACAAAAACAATTGTAACAAATTATGAGGCAGGCAGACAAAACCTAACGATTGAAACTTTACAAAAGGTGGCTGACGCATTAGGGTCTGAACTTATGATTTCAATAGTATAAAAATTTTATACAAAAAGGTTTGATATACCAAACCTTTTATTTAATATTGTATTGATAATCAGGCAATAATCCGTCAGTATGTTCTTTCAACTTAGTTATTTCATTCTACGGTGAATGCCAATAATCACAACAATAAAAAAGCCCCTAACGCTAACATCTTGGCGGAGGAAGCGAAGGGGCGAACGTCACACTTAACTATATAGTCAAATGCAAACGGTGCAAAATAACGCTGTTTCTAACAGCCATGCAAACCCCTTTGAGCAAGTGATTAGCTTGCCGCTGGTTTCCACGGGTGCCCTTTACGCCCAAATCGAGACCCTTCGCAATGTTTACCTGCTGACCAAAAACCCCTATATGGTCGCCCATAATGGCCGCTTACTGGCTGACGAAGTGCGGACTCTATCGCACCAACTTGAAACCCTAATTGAAGGGTTAGACCCTGTGATTAGAGAGGCTATAGAGTCCCATTCATTAGAGGCTGAATACCTATAAATTCCATGAGTAGTAAACAAAGGGACAATGTTGTTTCAGTAAGCAACCTTGTCCGAATTATTCGCCGGATGGATGAATATGAAAACTGGAAAAGAGTAGTATTCATACGGGATAGGTTCACCTGTCAGCACTGCGGGGCCAGGAATGGGCGCAAACGGGTTATTGAAGCTGACCATATTGTAAGTATTAACCTACTTGTCAGGGAAAACAATGTGAACAGTTTAGAGTCGGCACGTTCTTGCAATGCTCTTTGGGACATAAACAATGGGCGAACTTTATGCCATTCATGCCACGAACAAACAGAATCGTATCCGACACGCTTTGTACTAAATAAGCCAATCTAAATAATACTGTTTATAGAAAATGGCCTACCCATAGATGACACAATGTATATGGGTAGGCTTATACTGTTTTGTAGAACATCACATTATGAAAAGCCTTCCCAACTTTCAGAGTGATTATTGAAATTTGTTTGTTTGGGACTGGTAGAGGGAAGAGGTACAGTATTGATTTTTATTCTTTCTGCTAAAATCTTATTGACCGCTTCTTTTATCTGTAGAAAGTTGGTCCGTTTCTTGTCCTCGGTTACAGTTGTGGATGCCTTGATAAGTTTAGCTTTTGAGGGAGGGGCTATTAATTGGCTAACAAGTCCAGATACGTTACATTCAGCAATGAATCCAGCGAATTGACCGGTTTATAAATCACGAATGGTTTGCATGGGTAATCGGTCTCATTGTTGAATCGAGGTACTAATATTTTAACTATTCGATGAGTTTCTATCTTCAGAAATTTGGCCAATTGTTAATATTCGACATCATATTTATAAAGCAGGATTGTTACCCGTTGTAATCTTTTTGAATCAGTGAAATGGCCATAAAAATACTTCGACAAGTTACCCAATAACATTTCAAATTGCTGTGGTTTTAACTAATCTTCCATTTGAGAAATATTATGAACCATATAGACAGTTGCTACCTCACTACTTCCGGCGGTAGCGGGCAACTTATGAAAATTGAGAATGAATAGGGTAGGTGCCTCATCTAAAATTATCATGTTTGATTTTCTACGGGGTTATTCATTACTTTAGTTGCTATTACAATAATCAGAGACATTAACAGAGAATAGGTAGCTGATATGTGAGTATCATCACCCATAATCTAAATAACTTGGCTTTTCTAAGTTTTTTTAAAGCGAACGACACATTTAAGTGAATTTATTTAATTATGGTATTGCCAAATACACTTAATAAAATAATTGACTTTTATCTATTGTTATATTTATTTTATTTGTCTTTTTAGAAATTATATGAATGACTCTTTGCATAATATTCTAAAAAAACATTACATTATTTTCAGTTTATTGCTTCTTTTTATATTTTAAATTGTATAAGACGATTATTTTATTATCCACCAATTTTGAAAATACATCATTTTTGTATGATGCGATTGCGCTTTTGCCTATAATTGTATTCCTAATCGTCTTTCACTTTTTAATCTGGTATTAAACGAAATATACCACTGTTTTATGCATTAACAGTAAAAAAACCTGTCTAAATGTATGATAATCAATGGAATTAAATGTAAGTGTAAAAAGGTCATTTTGTGCTACTCACTCACTTACTTGTTGAATCGCCTTCCCCTGCGGGTTCGGCGCAAAGTAATTTTTTGCAAAATTTAGCAAGAGGAAAGAGGTCTTCGACACTATTCTTTCGTGCATTGTGACAATAAAAATCTGATAATCAGGCTATTATAATTAAGGTTTATAAGTAGATCGTAATTGTAGAAATGCTAAAATACTGACTATCAGGGCATAGAATAATTATTTTCCTAATTATGGCGAAGTATAAAACAATTAGTGTAAGCGAAAGCACGTTTGCTGAGTTTGAGCGAATGGCAGAGAGTTATGGATTAACAAATAAGGGACTTATAGAGGCAATGTTGACATATTTTAAAATCAGTAAGGCTGATCCAAGAGACCCTAAAGCTGACAATCCGACAGACGCTATAAAGGCTCTGGATCGTCGGTTAGTTAGTTTTATGAAAGAGCAGGAAAAAAAGTTATTAGTACCTATGAAAGATGCCTTATTTGAGATAGCCAGTACTGAAGGAATGCCCAGGCGCGAGGATTTAAGGATTGTCAATGCCAATGTTAAAAAGATTATTACTCACCTAAATATTAAATCATAAATGCAAACAAAGTTTGGTAGCCCTGTAAAAGGAAACAATAAAGGAAGTAGCACCAGATTAGTAACTTATTTAGAAAAAGAAAATGACAAAAAATTAATAATGGAGCAGGAATATTTTTTTTCTGCTAACCGTGACAAATGCAATAAGTATGAAGTTATTTGTCAAATTGATAATAACGGAAAAGGACAAGGTTTAGAAACAAAAGACGACCGATTCTATTCAATTATTATTAGTCCAAGTAAAAGTGAGTTGGGGCATACTGGTAATGAATCTGAAAAATTGAAAGAGTATACGCGTAAGGTAATGGAGAATTACGCGGCCAATTTTCGCAATAGTAGAGGTGAGAACAGAGGTATAGAAAGTAAAGATTTAGTTTGGTATGCAAAAGTTGAAAACGAAAGGAAGTATAACTACGAATCATTAGAGGTTAAAACCGGTCAGGCAAAAGCCGGTGAAATAAAGGAAGGCGATCAAAGACATATTCATATCATCGTGTCTCGTTGTGAAGCACGAGAAAATAGGCATGTTTTAGAAGCAAATAAAAACATTAATAAAGAAAGAACTACTCAAATAAGCCCTATGGTAAATAATAAAAAATTGTTTGATAGAGACGCATTTTATAAAGCTAATGAACAGACTTTTGACAAACAATTTAGTTATCAACGTACTAAAGAAGAATCTTATGAGTATTGTAATGCTATCAAAAATGGTACGAAAAAAGATTACGATCAAGCCTTACAAAAAGACCAAATTAAAAGAAGTAAGGATAAGGTTTTAGAACAAAGTAGACAAATTGGAATGAGCATGTGAATTAGTGTAAACCTCAAACGTTATTTAAAATGAACTTTAAGAACAGAGAACGCGGAGGAATCGCAACAGTTAGAAATATTGTAGTTGCAGTAGTTTTGTACTTTGTACTGGCAACAGTAATAGGAGCAATGAAAGGAATAATACCTGGCGTTTTATTTGCAGGTATTTCATTAGTGCTCACTTTAGGATTGGGAGCTTTTATCGTGTATGAAATTTTCTTAGGTAGACCCGATAATACTATTGATAAAAACCGCGCTGCTGCTTCAAGGCGTACTGACCGAGATATTAAACAGACAGTTTTTTCGTTCAAAACGGTTCACTCAGATATGCCGACTATGTATCTGACAAATCCCTATCGGGGAGTTTTGGTAATTGGAGGGGCCGGGTCCGGCAAGAGTGCCAGCCTAATAGAGCCAATAATTATTCAATCAATTCAACAAGGGTTCGCAGGTATACTTTATGATTTTAAGTTTCCCTCTTTGGCCAAAATTGCTAAGTATGCGGAAGATACCTATAAAACGCCTACGAAGCTTTATTACATCGACCTCGAAGACTTAAACCGTTCCCATCGAGTGAACCCACTGCGGCCCGATCTGATGCGTACACAGAGCTATGCTGACGAGTGCGCTAAATGTATACTTAACAATCTTAAACCTGAAAGCATACAAAAGTCAGATTACTGGACAGATGAGGCTACAAGTTACCTAACCGCCGTAATCTGGTTTTTAAGAGAAGAGTACCCTAATTTCTGTACACTTCCTCATGTAGTCAGCTTAGTATTAGAAGACACAGTAAAAGTGGTAGAATTATTATCAACCAATGCTGAGACACGCGGCACGGTGGCCAGCTTACGGGGAGCAATAGAACGTAAGGCAGAGGCCCAGGTTGCTGGTATAGACTCAACCCTAAAAACTGCCCTACGAAAGATTAACACCAAAGAAACAGCATGGGTATTGTCGGGAGATGATTTTAATTTGAATATTAATGACCCAGAAGAACCCAAGTTTGTAACATTAGGCAATTATGATGGTTTAAAGGGGGTTTTTGGCCCTATTCTCGCGCTGATCGCAACAGTAGCTCTCAAGCAAATGAATAAGCCAAATAAACAGAAAAGTGTTGTAATTCTGGATGAAGCCCCGACTATATATATTCCTAATCTTGAACATATACCAGCCACGGCACGAGCTAATAAAGTAGCAACAGTATATGCAGCTCAGGACCTAAGCCAAATTGAAAACGCATATGGACGACTAAAAAAAGATACTTTAGTCGCTAATTTAAGTAATCAGTTCTGGGGACGGGTTGGACTCGTGAGTACGGCTCAGTATGTGGCCGAACTATGGGGTAAGCATGAGGTTCTACAAACTACCCAAAGTGTAAGCAAGAGTACTAACGGAGTAACTATTTTCAGTCAACCTTCCTTTTCTAAAAGTAAGAGCGAAAGCCTACAAGAGCGACAACGAATCCAAATAAACGATATTACGGAACTAAGTGAAGGCGAATTTTTCGGCCAATTAGTTGAAAGCGATCACAGCAGTTTTAAGGCACAATTTCAAGCGCAGCAGATAGGCCCTTTGCCTGAAATGCTACCCTTTCAGAACATCACAATAGAGCAGATAAAGGCTAATTTTTTGCAAATCCAGTTAGACGTTCAGGGAATATTGTATCGTGAAGTAGAGACTAAAAACACAACGCAAAAAGATGATTTTTAGAAACTTAATTCTGAGAACCAACTACTGGCGTTCGTCCGGCTAAATATCCTATAAGTTGGGTTGTCGCCTTTGACGACAAAGGCATTGGCTTTCTCAGCCCCTCTATCGCATCTAAATAGTGAATGGGTGAGGAACCCATCACGCTGGCCAGTTCTTTACCCAGATGATCTACGACGAGGGGGGGCGTATAAAATCCCGACAGTACGTTATTTCGGATGCCCGATAGAAATTCTTCCGCCCGATCTCCTGCGGCTTCGGCTAATAAGGCATGAAGTTGTTGCACGCCCGGCCGTAATTGAGCATCCAACCCCGTTTTCCATAGGCTGTCGTCCCCGACCGGTAATAAAACCGATTTAAGCGCCCCAAAACCACTGTAGGCGGCTAGTATATTCCGCTTCTCATCAGTCAGCTCAACTACATTTCCGGCTTTAGTACGCAGGTCGATGGCGAACGCTAAACGCAGGGCCTCCAGATTAGCGGCCAGATGCGCGCGGTGATTATAGGCCATTAGCTGAAGTGTTTATCGAGATACTCAGTCAGTAATCCCACGATGTAAGCGTCAGCCAGTCGGCTTGGCGGGTCGGTTAGTAGCGGCATGAATTGCTGCACGAGTTTCCCAAAATGAGGGGGACTGGCAAGTGCCGGCACATGGGCGAAATCAGTGGTCAGTATATCTTTTAACCGACTGGCCGCATCGAGGGTAGGGGTGATGGTTTCCAGCATCACTGCTTCGGCATGTTCAATAGCTAGGTTCACGGCTGCACCCGCCCGGCGTTGCTCTTCAAAAGCCTGTCGAGCAGCTTCGGTGGCTGACTCCAGTATGGCATCAGGTATGTTTAGATCGGCGGTTAGGGTGTTTAATCGCAGCGAAAAGTAGTCCGTTTCCATGAACGTAATCATTAGCTAAAAGCCACCGTGGCTCGGCTAAAATACGACAAAAGGGGAAGGACAAAATAGGCTTTAAACGCAGTAGGGACGAAAGGATTTAAAGAGAGGACGAACTTGGCCAAAGTTTGAAAATTTTGTATATGTCTTGGTGTGCTAAATGTCCTTGTCATATTTGCGTGGCTGGTTAGCCTTGACTTATATTGAGATAAGATGGCAATTTTTTAATCAATGATATAGGAATTTAAGCTGCATAATCGACCATCTTTTTCCAGAAACAATGGGACGTTTTTCTGAACGCCTTAAGAGAAGGGGAGGGGTATATTTACACCACTGACATCCATCACCTACTGCCTAGCAGCCAACATCTAGCTGGCTTTCTGAGGAAGTGTTTACTTAAAGTGACGCACTGAAATTTATTTTGAAATAATTCAGTTATATTCATGCAAAACTTCATAATGCTATGGTATCACCATCCGTACAGCTTTCTGGTCTTGGCTGGGGCTTTTCTACCGCTGATCTAATTCTACAGGCTCGCCAGAAGTTACCCCGGAGTCGAGTCGACCAAGTAGCCCTGTTAGGAGGTCTAACCAAAAAGCAGATGGCACTTGTTTTAGGTGTCACGGAACGGAACTTATATAATCATCATCAAGGGGAATTATCCGTTCCCCTCTCGGAGCGGCTGTTATTGCTGGAGAAATTATTTCAGCACGGACTGGCTATCTTTGACGGGCACCGGGAGGGATTTTATACCTGGCTTCGTACCCCCTTAGCTGAGTTGGCTACCCCTGAGGTAGGCTTTGCTTCGCCGGTGACGGAGTATCTCCCCCGTCCCATGGCCCAGATGGGCACCAAGCAAGCCCCCCCCGATTTGTCATCGGCAGCACAGGCCCGTCGGGAGCGATTGGCCAATCATAAACTAATCGCTACGGAACCTATGCCGCCTTATCCGACTCCTTTATCGTTACTGGATACGGTCACCGGCTGTAAACTGGTGGATAATGTCTTTACCCGCATCGAGTCCGGCGTATTTAGCTAAGTCCTATGCAATAAGCAGTTGGAGTGGAGGTATATCGTATTCTAAAAGAGCCGTATTGGCATGACCCCCTCTCGGTGATTGGGGCCGAGATAGCGGGTGGGCGGTGGAATCCACCGGGTGTGGGTATTCTCTATACGGCTAGTTCACCCGCCTTAGCCTTGCTGGAAACGTTGGTTCATTTTCCTAAAATACCCTATGACCAACTTCCAGCATTGCGCATCTTCACCTTACAAATTCCAGATGGTGAGGTTCGATGGATCTATCCTGAATTGTTACCCGATGAGTGGGCTTATCCAACGGCCTTACCCTTAACGCAGTCGATTTTTGCAGAGTGGTTGCAAAGCCCGCTTGACTTAGGCATCGGTGTCCCCTCAGCAGTGATGGACATCTCCTATAACGTGCTATTACATCCCAAGCACCCCCTTTATCAGGATATTGCTATTTTGGGTAGCCAAGATCTGATTCTGGATCAGCGCTTATGGAACGGTCCAGTTTCCTAAAGGGCAATTATAGAATTCAATCGGAGGTTTAAGTGAACGATTTTCAGCGGTAGCTGATCGTAACACAACCCCATCATTGATAGCAACATAACGAGTTCATTAAATAGCATTCGTTACCTATTTAATGGCCGGAAACGGCTTTGACCCGTCCTAATTTGTGTTGACCGTTTGTTGGTTATCCATCTTTTTATTGACCTGATTCGTCCGGAAAGTATTGACCGTTCGTGCAGGCACCATTGAATACCAAGGACAACTTGAAATGGGTATTCGAAGTTACCCGCACAATCATTTGATTTCAGGATCAGATAACAGGTAGGTAGCGAACGGAAGGTCATCCCATTCTGAAACTGGTTTTTTCGTTGGAGTCAGTGGGGTCGTACAGAGTCATCAGCGGAACACGCGGGTGGTAGGCCAGGGGGCGGGTTTCGCTGTTTTTCCGCAACACATCAAAGACGCTTTTGTGATGGGGCAGCATGATAAATAAATCCACCGTATGGTTATCTAAATAGGCATTGATGCCTTGCTGTACATCCTCGTTCTGGATACTGTAGGTGTCTATCTGAGGGCCGTCAAAAGCCCTGAGTACGTATCGATGACTCAATTCGGAGGCTTTCATGTCTGGTTGCTTGGGGTTTTCGATGGTTAGTATGATGAGTTGAGCCGCTTTTCGACGGACCAGGTCTGTCAAAAATACAAATGACTCCGCATCATTGACGGACCGGTAATCCGTTGCCAGCACCACCCGCTCAAGCTGCCGGATGGGTGAGGAAGCTGGCACCACCAGCACATTCGTATTAGCGAACCGGACCACACCCGTAGCGACACTGCCAAAGAATTCAGTACGGCCCAAACCGGTAGCGCCCACCACAACCAGATCGAAATATTCCTGAGCGAGCAGGGTCTCAACGGCACTTACCGGACTGCCCAGCATCGCCATTGTTCGGTAGCTATGGTAGCTCGGCACCGGCTGCTGCGTCAGGGTGTGCTCAAGTTGCAGTAAGGAATCCTCGGCCAACCTTCGTTGTTCATGCAGCAAAAAGGCCCCGGTGAACCCCTCGGTCGGTTCGGTTGAAAACGCATGGAGTAAATAGAACTGGGTAGCGGTATCGGCAAAGAGTGCCTGCGTAAAAACCAACGCATGGTGCGAAGTCGAAGAGAAATCGGTCAGAATCAGAATCTTGTACATGATAATCAAGGGTTAACGAGATAGAGCATAATCAGCAGACTTTTCCTGCCGTTAGCATCTGCCTGCCAAACATGACGCTTAAGGCTGCCAGCCACCACCAGTCGCCTTAACGAGGTAGATGGTCTGCATTAGGCGCTGACCAAGCAGTTGCAGCGCAGCACTTTCGGCCGTCAGTACATCGCGGTCCGCACTTACAACCTGTAGATACGTCACCAGGCCGCTACTGTACTGCTCATGTACCAAAGCCGGTACGCCAACAGCGACCGTTGTTGCTGCGCCGACTGAGTAGCTAAATGGCGCAGGTTTTCCATACCATCTTCCACTTCGTGCCAAGCGGTTAGCGCCTGACTCCGATAAAAGGCCAGTATCTGCTCGCAATAAGCGCGGGCTGTCGCTACGGTTGCCCGCGTTCTTCAACCGTAAAACACGGGAATGGACAAGGTTTGGCCAATAAGCCAGCTCGTACTGTTCCCCTTGATGAGCTTGTCGATATGCTGGGATAAAAAACCGACAGACCCTGTTACCATCAACCTGGGTAAGATAGCCGCCTGAGCGACTCCGGCCTCGGTTCCCACTACCAATACACGACGCTCTGCCGCAGTAATATCGGGTCGGCTCCGTAACACCTGAGCGGGAAGATCAACCGGGATGGCCGGCAATGGCAGTGGTTGTGAGTTGACGGGTATTGTCAGCGGTGAGAAACTGCCGCAAAGGGCCTTTAGTGTGTTTAGTGACAGTTGCCGCTGCCGGACGTTATCTTCCAGTTGCTCATCAACGGAAGCCAGTTCGCTCTAGGCTTGGGTGATATCCGTTTCGGTCACTAGCCCACCCTTGAACAGTGACTGGGCCAGTTGCAGACTTTCCAGCCGGGAGGTCCGCGTTCGCCGGAGTACGTCGCCCAGCACTAGTATGAGCAGGGCGGCCACCATAAATGTGTAGGGGCGATTAAGTGCCAGTCGAACAATCCACATGCTGGTATGACGTCTAAATAATCAACGGTCGATTCCTTCGGGTCGCGGGACAAGATGGTATAGCCTATCGCGCCATGGTTTACTCCCACCCCCACTTTTTGAATACGTTGTGCATCGGTTCCGTTTTCATGAACGCGATGAACTGACGGGCCAACTCCCCTTGCCTGGTAAAGCGGCTCAGGGCGATGGGCGTTGAGCGGAATAAGTTCTCGCTGGGTGGAATGGGCACCAGTTCGGTTTCTTCTTTGAGTCGCTGATGCCAGGAGATAAAGGTAATCCAGGCATCGTACCGGCTATCCTGCTTCCAGGCCGCGATACCCGCAGCACCCGTCATAAACGTTTGCCGGATGTTGCCCTGAATGGCCTGGCTGAGCCCCTGGCGGCCAACCAGGTCTTCCCAAAGACCCACCTGCGCCGACCCGTTGACATCCAGTATAGCGATACCCGGCTTAGCCAGATCAGCCAGACTTCGTATATCCTTGGGGTTACCGGGCCGTACCAGAATCCCGGCCCGTCGGGCGTAGAGTTCCGTACGGGTAGCCGGATCGACCAGATTGGGGTAATCGCTCATAAACTGGGTGAGCATGTATTCGGCCCCACTGTAAAAGATGTCGGCATTCTTTCTGGCCGCATCAATCCAATCCGGATCAGGCCCGGCGATTACCTTAACGGGATAGCCGGTTTGTTTGCTGAAAAGTTCGGCGCTTTCGTTGATGGGGCCGAATGGTCCGCCGGGGCCATACACATAGAGGGTATCGGTCAATGCGGGGGCCTGTGCCTGAAGAAACAGCGGCAGAAATAACATAAGTATCAGAGCTAATTTGTCCATAGTCATTTAGTAGAATTGCACTTCTGGATTGGTAAGAAAGTTAACGTCACACGTGCACCGAGGGCAGGAATGTAAACCAGTCTGATAATCCGAAGCCTAACACTTGCCTGACCGACTAATACCCATTGGCCAGGTGAAGTATCGTAAAGACGTATGGCTGAATTCTTGACATTACAGCACATTAAACGCCATTTACTCTACGACAGGGGTTTGGGGAATAGTCCGTAAAGCGTTCGGATGGCCATGTACCCAATCAGCAGCGTAAGACTAGTTAGCAAGACAACTGCAATGCCACGGTTCAGCATAGTTGGCCTGTAAATGGCATATTCTAAAGCCGTTTTACACAGCGCGGCAATGGGGAATCCCATACCCCACCATGTGAGCATAAAGGGTAACCTTAATAAGATAACCCGGAGGGCAATTACCGCAAATAGAAATAAACCGAAGTAGTAAAGTATCGTACTGAATAAGTCAATTCGATGCGTTAATGTATGGTACCCCTGAAAAGCGAGGGAAAATGGCAGAGTTAGCATGAACAGGGCAGGATTCACTGACTGCTCGAGTCGGTCGTCAAAAATGAGTCGGGAGAAGAGAAGGGTCAAAAAAATGAGTGCCAACCCCATTCCAATAGAAAACCCCAGCAGCCTCAATTCTTCAGCTCCCGAAAACGTCATCGAACCACCGGTAACAGCAACGTTGAACGTACCGGCTCCTGAAATGAGCCAGATTGGTGTTGCATTCAGGCGATTTTGTTGAATGGCCATCAGGCGATACGTTGTCAGGAACGAAATGGCGATCATCAGGACAGCCCCCACCAGCCAAATCAACTCGGCGATTCGGAGCGAATAAGGAGTTACTGGATTGGCAAGTAACAGGATGCTGATGGGTATGATACCGAAGAAGCTACCCACGACCGGATGCTTAAACTCGTTCATCACTTGTTGGGGATAGATAAGCGCTTTTCGGCCATATGCTATCAATAGAAAAATGAAAACAACCCAGGCTATTAGTCCCATGACTTCTGCAATACCTGCATCCGTTCGAAACAGGTGGGCCGAGAGCCGCCAGTCAGCTGTTAGTCCCGCTAAACTAACGACCGAAGCAAACAGATTTATCGGCAAAGAAGACAAAGGGCTACTCGCTGACTTCTTATCCGCCATGGTTTCGGGGGTTGGCTGTTGTCCAGTTAAATCAACCGTTTTCATAGTTCCAGTCCGTTTGGAAAGAGGTCACGCCGTAGTCAATATTCTCCCTCACTGGTATGTTCCAGGTAAGAAACTGGATGGATGAGGCCATATGCCACGACGACTGGTAGGTGAGTGTTCAAAAAGAAAGCCAATCCGCTTCAACCCGAATGTATATCCCTTAAAAACATGTTCTAAGGGATTAAATTGGCTTTTTTGCTAATTCGATGAGCCATTGATGAACACATAACTTATGGCGTAATCTCCCATCAGATAGAGTTTGCCTCCAAAACTCCAGCTATGTAGAGTTATGAGTTCAACTTTCTGTCAGACGGTTTCCACGCTATGTAACAGGTAGGCGTGTTTGAATACGAGTGTATTGAGTTAGCTTTTCCCTGGACCGCTTTAACCGATCTGTACAGGCTACCTATCCGTTTCTCTCCAACCGATTGGAGAGAAACGGATAGGTACTCTATTAAAATGGAGTACACGTTAAGCTTACTCCATCGGTGAAATCAGCAAAAGGTCAATTTCTTACGTTCTGACGCGGATTGGCAGTAGGTGGTAGCTGAAGAATTGGCTTTGGCACGCTTTTTCTTACCGCTCAGGCAATCCGCAACTCACATTTGATGGGTATCCTGCGGGTTATAATCAACAACAAATACTAACAAATTATCAGGATGAAGCTGATTAACAATTATGTCAGGCCGGGACTGCTGGTCGGGTTACTCCTATTCGTTAATGGTAAAGGGCATGGCCAGTCCAGACGAGTGTTGGACCATAACGACATCGGGTGGTACGTTTATAACGGCGATTATCGCGTTGCGAAAAAGTGGGCGATTCATACGGAATATCAATGGCGACGAATTGATCTTATCCGGACATGGCAACAGTCGCTGGCGCGGTTGGGAGCTACCTATAAGCTATCCGAGCGGGTGAAGTTTGCCGGAGGCTACACCTATCTGGCCACTTTCCCGTACGGAGCGTATCCCCAGGCCGACTTGGGTGTACCGTACCCGGAACAGCGCATTTATCAGGATGTCGAGATGAGTGAATCCTACGGACGCTTGCACCTCGCGCACCGGTTTCGTCTGGAGCAGCGATGGTTAGGGGTATTAGCGACCGAGAATCCCCGCCATGTTGCTGAATGGGAGTTTCAGAACCGAGTTCGCTACCAGATTTCCGGAAAGTTGCCCTTAGGCGGGATAACTATTGAGAACGGAAATTTCTACTTGAATTTCTTTGATGAACTCTTTATTGGTTTCGGCAAACGGGTAAACGAGAACATCTTTAACCAGAACCGAATCTCGGCGGGCATAGGCTATCAGGTTCGGAAGGGTTTGCAAGTAGAGCTAAACTATTTAAATCAGATCCTTCAACACGCCAGACCGAATGCAACAACCGGCCAACCGGTTGTTGAGATTAATAATGGGTTTCGGGTAAACGTAAATCACAGCATTGATTTGACCAAAAGAAACAAATAACCAGGTTAGACCTCAGCAGATACCTGATTCACCTGCCACGCAAAAGATGTTTTGCGTGGCAGGTGATGTGATAACGATCATGCATATACGCAATAACAATACGTGTTGTTTACCTCTACTACGTCAATATCTTTCCTGCACTGGCAGATCGTTGGGAATAAACAGCTACCCATAGAACCAGGCCGACGGGTAAAATCGTAGACACTACCCCTATCTGGGCAAATAACAAGGCACCCGTGCCGGTACCGACGATAAAGCCAAGCAGTGCCACGCCGTAGCGATTTACCTGATGCGCCAGGATCTGTTGCTGAGCTTGTGGTTGAGGACGCCGGACAAACGGAGTAATATTTGCCAGATAATCAACCAGGTCGATGGAAAACTGGGTTACGTTGATCGTCATGGTCGTCGTTGACACATAGGCCGGAAATCCTAGCCGTACGGCTGAGCTTTGAACGGCCATAGCCAGTACGCCGGTAGTGGCAATCATAAACATATCCACTGCCTCCAGCGGGTGATGCGGGTTGTCCAGAAAATACCCTAACCCGGTAAACAAAAGCAGCAACCCGGCTTCTACCAGTAGCAACTTCGGGAAGACCGCTTTAGAAGCCTTTTGGAGTAACAGGCCAAGAAGCGTAGCAAGGCTACTACCTAGCAGGTAGACGGGTATCATTAGCAATCGATTGATGTTATTGGCATCATCGGCTTTAATAAAAGAAGCGCCCACCAGCACCAGATTACCGGTGATCTGGGCGATAAAAAGCCCGGACAGGGTAATGAAGCCGACCGTATCTACGAAGCCAGTAACAAAAGCAAGGGCAAAAGTCGTTTGGCGTTCCATGAGCGTATTGAGAATCAGGCTCTAATCAGAAAGTTTGTAAATGATAAACGGCACGAAACAGCAAAACGGGCACAACTATCGGTCAGTAAATAGTGCCCGTTTTGCGATAGAGAGGCTACGTCGGCCTACGATAAGACCTTCACAATGACCGGCTTTTGCTTGCTTAGCTTATCGGTGAAGGTATGGTCGACGTTCAAGTGCGCCTGAACCAGCTCGGGTGGCGTCAGCGCCAGCCATTGATTGAGGGAGATGTCAGCGAAACGATCACTACGGAATACTTCCAGAAATCGTAAGGGTGTATCACCCGTGTTTTCCACGTAGTGACCCATGGCAAACGGTACGTAGCCCACATCACCCGCCCGATAGTCGAACGTACGGGCTTTATCTCCCGAGGTAAAGACCGTCATCCGCCCTTGGCCTTCCAGGTAGTATTGCCATTCGTCGTTGTTAGGATGCCAGTGCATTTCCCGGATGCCGCCCGGAGCAACTTCCACCAAAGCGGCTGCAATGGTTTTAGAAACGGGGAAAATAGTCGAATCAACAATCTTTACCCGGCCACCCGCCACGTCAGTATAGGCCTGTTGAGACAGATGATAGCTGAACCACTGGGGGACCCGGCCGTTTGGACTGGCTATCTGATCCGCTAAAAGGCTTTCGGGAGGGGCCGGAGCCAGGAAGATGTATTTTTCTTTAAGCGGTAAATTTTCCAGTGCTTCCAGGGAAACCCCGAAATTTTTGGCCACTACGGATCGGGGTGTGCGCGTCAGCCACTCCGTAAGCAGAAATGTATTGTTCTCCGAAAAGCTACCATCGTCAAATACCAATAAAAACTCACACCCTTCCGGATAAGCCTGAATTGAATGGGGAATCCCGGCGGGAAAATACCACAAGTCCCCTTCGTTGACATCATCAACGAAATTACGGCTATCGGCGTCGACGGCTGTAATCCTGGCCCTACCACTGATCATAAAAGCCCATTCTGCCTGTTTGTGCCAATGAAGTTCCCGCACGCCTGTGAGCTGCCCGGGGTTAAGCCGCATATTTACGCCGGCAAGCGTTGTGGAAATGGGGAGTTCCCGCTCGGTTACCTCCCTCGTCCAGCCCCCTTCTTCGAGCCGGTTATGGGCGTCGGAGAAGGAAAAACGAAGGTTGTTCACGGTTCCCTTGTCCGTGTCAGGAGGGGCCAGAAGGTCAGGATTTTCCCGATCCCGGCTGAGATTGCGAGGGCCAAAATCGGAACCTCCCCGGTTTGTACCCTGGGGCTGTGGTATGGCATCTGCCGATGCATTTTCATTGTCTGCTTTCATAATGAACCAGGTATAATTAAGATCAGATAAGCACTTAAAAACCACCGATGATGAGGAGACAACCGGGGTAGGATGCTCGTAATTTGAGCCTATTCCCTACAACAGATAAAATTGCAACGTTCTACACCAGAACGTTTGCTGGAGTTTCCTGCTCAATGCCGAGAATGTCTCGGGCTCTCTCCACATCGTCGGCGGTTCCGTGGGCCACCAGCATGAACTTGCCGGTTTTGAGTTCTGTCTCATACTGCAGGATACTGTTCTTTGGAATCCCCAAGCTATACAGAGCGGCTCCCAGCGCCGTAAACCCGCCCACTACCACGGCTCCTTCGAGAGCGGCCACCAGCGAGGCTATCAGCGGCCCGGCAATGAGCACCGGACCCAGTCCCGGCAGAAAAAAGAAAGCTGACCCGAACAGTAGGCCCCAGATACCTCCCCAGAAGGCCCCTGCACCACCCCATTTTCTGGCCCGGTCACCAAGATTATAGTACCCGATCACGTTCTCTTCCGTGTGATAATCCTGGCCGACGATGGAGAGCTTTTTCATATTGTAACCGGCCTTCTGAAGTTTTTTGACGGCGTCTTCGGCCAGTTCATGGCTATCGTAAAGAGCAACGAATGCATTTTGGTTATTCATGGCAAAATTAGAGTTTAAAGTACTGGTTATAAATACGATGTACAGATTCAATCCGGCTACTTTTCCGCATATTCTCCGGGTTCTTTCCTGGGCGGAAAGCGTTTCAATGCCCTATTGACTTCCCGGTCTACGAACTTCTGCTCATTGAAATTAGTGATGTTGGATACGGCATAGGCCCGCCAAACGAGTTCGTTGGTTTTGGTGTCGTAAATGTCCAGAATAAGGGTACCCTGCTCGTACTGGTTTACCCACCAATTGTTCCAGGATGGGCCCCACCAACCACCCGCACCGTAAAACTGTTGGCCATATCCAAAACCAAATTGAGGACTACCAATGTAATTCTCGATTTCCTTTTTCTCTTTGGCTCCGGCAATGAATGTAATGGTAATGTCAGCATTATTATTGGCGAAAGACAGTCCTTTCTTGCTCAGAATCTGCGTTACGGTTTCCTGTATGTTCTTGTTTATAAATGTACTGTCATTGTCCTTCACGCCCAGTTGGCGCATAGCTTTGCCTGGAGCAAAGGCGAACGTTTTATACTGGCCAAAGTCCACAGTGTGATCGTAGTCAACGTTGATCTGGCACTTTGCCGATAGGGCGACTAAACAAACAAATAGAGTAAGCAGGGTTGTTTTCATCAGATAGACAATTTCGTGTTTTTATACATGAGGTTACTCATTGAATGATTTGAAAAAATCAGGCAACGCTGTACTGGGCAACCGTTGGGCCACCGTTGCTCACAAGCCTGTTATACGTTGTTTATTAAGAGACGGCCGTGTACTACCGTTGATTCACAGTGGCATACAGTCAAGACGCTATTTTTGGCACATAAATGAAACCGGAGCTTGCTTTACAACAACATCGGCTGTCTTATCGGCCTTCTAAACACCGGCAACTCAGTTGTATTGTGCCAAATTAGATGCCACATCAGCAGCCTGAGTAGAAAGGGATAAAATCTTGAGCTAATCATTTGACAATCAGAACAGCATTACAACAAATAGCTCAACTACTATCAACTGATGCAACTCCATTGTATTGGAATTTATCATCATGGCTCCACCCTACTGGAGACTTCTCCAACACGAATGTACTGGGTGAGTTTCGTTGGCAGTAATTAGGGTAGATAGTGATGTTAAACGGTAAAGACACTCTAGTATGGAGAAGACAAATGGCTTCGCTAAAACAGAGTTATGGGCTACCAATTTATTGCAGGGATACAGCACTGATCAGGAATAGTTTGAAAACAGATAGATAGTTTAACCGTCGCGTAGCTGACCCAGTATTATGGCTGATTACTTGGGGCTAATCTCTACCAAACCAGCTTTTACCTTTCGACTCATAGTTGCTATGCTCAGAGCAACAGGCTGACCCAACCGTACATGGTGGTCCCGACAAAGCTGTTTATGCCTACTGGCGCAACGTACTTAGTTAGGATGATCCGGTTTATTTGGCGAGAACCTAACAAAAAGCCCTAATCGAATCCGAGGTTCGTATTAGGAATGTGTTTCAGGCGGGGCAGCCCGGTTACGAGCTGTACAGTCCCGGTTTCCATGTTATAAGCTTAACGTTCGATTTAAAAATCCTGGCATGGTTCGCCAGGTCCGTCAGGGGCTGTATCTAGTTTTGGGTTGTCAAAGCTGGGGTGGTACAAACGGGTAAAGAGATTTGCTTATTGGAAGCGGCCGTAACGACCACTACGATCTAGCCCAGTTTATCCTGAACCCAAAGATGGATGAGGAGTTCTGAGTCGGGTTGAGTACCTTACCTTACCTGCCGATTCATTGAAGAAGCACTTAAGCCATTAGCCATTGGTTGCTTCGAATGACCATGTATACACTCAAACTTAATAGCGTTAAAACTCCACCTCATTGGAGGTTATGGATAAACCTACTGCTTATTGGAGAATACGTACCTAAATTAGCAAAATGAATGATTAGTAAGCTGTTGAAAATCAATGTTTTATCTATAATTCTGGCTCATTTTTCGTTTTGGTATCTTATTTGGCGTCCTAAGTTGTAGAACTGATCTCCTCATCGAGTTATAGTCGGCTAGCAGCATTAGGGGATTACCCATTAATCGGGCGGTGGGCTCAATGTCCTAACTGCGGTGTGATGAGAACCGTTTATGTTACTCGGCAACCTGATAGTCAGATGCCAATATTCACCAAATTGTAACTATGGAAAAGCGCATTTTAGGGCTTCATCACATCACGGCCATTGCTAACAGTGCCCAACGCAACTTTGATTTTTATACCCATGTGCTGGGACTGCGGCTGGTAAAAAAAACAGTCAATTTTGATGATCCCAGCACCTACCACCTTTATTATGGCAATGAAGAAGGTACGCCCGGGACCATCCTTACCTTCTTCCCGTGGGAAGGTATAGGACCGGGTAAAAACGGGGTTGGCATGGCCACTGAAATTGGGTACTCAGTTCCCCAGGATAGTCTGGATAACTGGGCTGGTCGGTTTCACGAGTTTGGCGTATCGATGGGCGAACCGGCCGAACGGTTTGTCGAACGCTACCTGCCATTTATCGACCCGGATGGTCTGTCTCTTTCCTTTATCGTTTCTAAAGCCACCGACGACCGTCCGGCCTGGGAAACGGCGGATGTAAAGCAGGACATGGCAACCCGGGGGTTTCATAGTGTTACGCTAACTCTGCAAAATATTGACAAAACGGCTAAGGTACTAACTGATATTTTCGGTTACAGTTTGCTGGCGCAGGAAGGAAACCGCTATCGATTCATGACTGATGCCATAGAGAATGCGTCGATTGTCGACCTACTCGAAGAACCGAAAGCGGAATTAGGCCGGAATGCTGCCGGAACGAACCACCATATTGCCTTCCGGGTAGCAAATGAAGCCATCCAGATGGAATACCGCGAAACGATTTTACGTAAAGGATTACAGATTACCCCAAAAATAAACCGCGACTATTTCTTTTCCCTCTACTTCCGCGAACCGGGTGGCGTCTTGTTTGAGATAGCTACCGATAATCCTGGCTTTACAGTCGATGAGCCGTTAGAGAAACTGGGCGAGAGTCTAAGGCTACCTGGGCAGCACGAAGCCTTGCGAACAAACTTAGAAAGTACCTTACCAGCCCTGAAATAAATTTCCCAATGCAGGATGGTTAATATAAAACTGAAATTTAATGAAAAGCAGAAAGGTGCCTTTTTTATTTATGAGGCAGGGGCTGAAATCGGGGAAATGATCATTGATATCGCAAAAAATATCCTGACGGTTTACCATACAGGAGTGATTCCAGAGGCAAAGGGGAAAGGGAATGCCAAACAGCTAGTTGAAACAATGGTCGCTTACGTGCGGGAGCATAAGCTGACTGTACGTCCGCTTTGTCCTTATGTGTTGGCTCAGTTTAGACAGGATCCCGATCAGTATCTGGATGTATGGGAGCAGACAGGGCACTAAAACTTACCCATTTACCGTGTGAACATGTTAATTCCATAAATGATGAACCAGAAAGCAATTCTCACGGCTGGGCAACCCCTGGCGAATGCCGCCAGGACCCTGATTTTACTGCATGGCAGAGGGGGAACGGCCAGTGATATTCTGTCAATAGCCAACCATCTGACCGTTTCTGATTTCGCTCTATTGGCACCTCAGGCTCCAGACAACAGTTGGTATCCAGCATCCTTCTTGGCTCCGGCCGCACAAAATGAGCCCTGGCTTTCCTCTTCGCTGAGTATGCTGGCTGATTTAGTCAAATCGCTTGGCAGCCAAGGCATTCCGCCCGAACGCCTGTATTTTGTTGGGTTTTCTCAGGGGGCCTGTCTCACCCTGGAATTTGTTGCCCGGCAGGCAACTCGGTATGGGGGCGTGGTTGCCTTTACCGGTGGGCTGATTGGGGATAAAATCTACCCCGAAAAGTACATTGGTACGTTTTCAGAAACGCCCATTTTTATTGGCACCGGCGACCCTGATGTCCACGTACCAGTTAAACGGGTGCATGAATCAACTGTATTGTTAAAGAGCATGGGAGCCAATATAACTGAGAAAGTTTATGTGAATATGGGCCACACCATTAGTCAGGGTGAAATTAACGAAGCGAATTCGCTTATTTTTAAACAGTTATAAGGCAGCCGGGCGGATGTAAAATCTAGCGGCCAGGTGTTTCATCATTCGAGTGTTTTAACCGGCACAGTGCTGCACAATGGTATTTGGTCTGAAACACGGTTTAGAAAAAAAAACCGGAACGAATAGAAATGAATGTACCATCGGTTGAAAAAGAGCCGACAGCCGATACGATAGCCAAATCGAACGGACTCAACCAAATCCCTCCTCCATAGCCCTGATGCCACCGGGTGGATACTTCGCCATCCGCCCACACCCGGCCATTATCAGTCAGCGCTAATAGACCAAATTGGCCACGGGTTAAAAATGATTTGAATTCAAACAGGCGCACTCGCAGTTCCAGGTTTTGGTAGAGAGAGCTACGGCCACTGTAGCGATTGCGCGGATAACCACGCAGATTCGCCGTCCCACCCAGGGTATTTGCCTGGAAAAACTCAAATTGCCCAAGAATTGTAGCCCCCCCGACCCGGATAGCCAACCCCAGCTTATTCCTGCTTATTGGCCAATAACCCGATACATTTACCACGAAGGGAGTGTAAGCATTTGTACCATTCAAACTTTGTAGCCAGCCTGTTCTGATCTCGGCCCGTAGGCCCCGTTGAGGTTGGAGCGGGTTATCCGTTTTGTCGAATTGGTAGCTAGCAGTGATGCCAGCATAGGGCTTGGTGCCAAAATCGGCTTGTGTCAAGCCCGAAGTTTCACTGCTGCTAATTCGATTCTCCTGTTGTCGGGTAACAGTATATTTATATTGAAGACCTAATTCCAGGGTTGAGGATGAAGTTATTTTCCGGCTTAGTCGGCCACCAAGCTCATACTGGTTAAACCGTAGCCGGTAATAACTTAGCTTTGAGACGGGTAATACATCACTTTCCAATCGAGCAGTTTCATTGCCCAACCCGTAAAAGTTATAGACCCAATTTGCTACTCCTGCTTCTGCCCCCATCAGCAAATCCCAGCCGCTAATAATTGAGTGAAATCGTCCCTCATAATGCAGTCGAAGTGCTTTGGTACGAAAAGCGAAACTGGCTGTTAACTGGTGGTTAGCTGCGACTGGTACTTTGCGAAAACCGTGATGACCAACTAAAATTGTCCCCCCCAGTACTAACCCATCATCAACGTTCCAACCCGGTTGTAAGATTGGCTGGGCATAATCATACTGAAAAGTCGAATCGAATCGATTGACTGCCGGATTAAGAGACAGTCGTCGATGAGCCACAGTATTGACGGGCATACGGATACCATCCTTTGTATCGTACACCCACATGCCATGGTTAATTCGGGCCATTAGGGTACTATCTGTTCCCTGCCCCATCAACTGATCTTGTCCCGGACCCCCAATGATCCGAATTCGAATGCCTCGCTTAGATATACCTCGCTCAATAAACCGATCATCACCTCCCAATCCAAAAAGTCGGATTTCACGGGTTTCATTTGGTTGAAACAATCGGTAAAATAGAGTATCGCCTAGTTGCCCGTTGCCCTTTTCAGCAACGACATGAATCAAAGTCTGTCCGGTTTTAAGTCGGTCGATGAGAAAATGGTCTTGTTGCTGAGTGCCCACAATTGTAACTGTTTGTGCAAGAATGCGATAGTATGCGAGAGCAACATCCGGAAGCGCAACCCGGCGGGCTTTTAACGTCCGGTTGATAGTAGCTCCATGCAACCGGTAAACAGCAACCGGCCATACCTGTAGAGCCTGATCTATTACTTCATCTGTCAGGCACTTGGTGAGGCTATCGGCCAGACTTAGCCAATCGGCCTGCGTGAGTTCTGTCAGAAGCATTCTATCTATCCGTCTTGCGTTAAAGTTCAGCCCTTTGATGTCAGTGAAGTGGGGAGAGAACGTTTGAAAACGCCGGGCAGCCCATTTACGAGTCCCCAGAAACGGTATTAATCCGTCATAGCGAGCAAATGCCTGATCCCGGTCCCGTGGAATTGGCCGGTATATCGTTTGGTTACTTCTTTTTACGGCTGCCCAACGCCACTGATCCTCGTGCCGATCCCAGTCACCAATCCACATATCAAATAATCGAGCCCATGCAAATGCCCGTGCATCTGTGCGATGCCGGTAGTCTGCATGGATATCAGCCCACATACGCTGGGTATTAACGATCTTGTGGGCGAAGCCAAATTGGGGGTGAGCTGATTCATCACCCTCAGGCCGTTCTTCGAGCTGTGCGATACTACCCCCAAAATCCGGCTGATTCAAACCCAAACTTGAATCAGCCGGAACCCAGACAAGTCGGGGGGTGGCGTGCAAGATTCCCACGGCCTGGGCTAATGGTGCAGCCACCAGAGCAGAATAGGGATGTGAGGCAGAAATCTGGTCCTGAAGGATAGATGCAACTATAGTTTTCCGGAAAGCGATTGGCAGTAGTTTTTCTGGATTCTTATTCACTAATCGGAGAACATAATGAAACCCGTCGTTGCCCTTAAGACGAAGGGAGAGTGTTTGTAAACCTCCTCCGCGCTGTTCTACCGTAAGGCCACCAGCCTCACGTTCCAGATTTAATTTGGGCAAGTGAAGTGGAACCGCCCACACGTCCCGGTAATGTTTCCCGAACAGAAAAGTCATCCCCTTACGGACTGTGTACCGATTGGTAGCTCGTACAACGACCGAGTCCTCCTGTATGGGGGGATGGTGCAGCTTCCAGAAATTAATAGTGCCGAGTTGAGCAAAACTGGGTGATCCCGTCCCCAAATACATGAACAGGAAAAATTTCAGGTTACTGAGACGATGAGCATCGTGGAATGTAAGACGTCTTCTCATGCAGCATATGGTTAAGGCCTCTATTTTACAGATTGATGGATTCCTGGCTGAGTTGTTAGCTGTAAGCAACTGTCATTAGTCTCCAGCGATTTTCAGGCGTTATTTTAACAACATGAACACTCCACTCCGGCAATCGCATTACGGGTTAAAATAATCAGAAGGAAACCAGTTTCCACGAGCCCCGGACATCATCAATAAACCGGAATGGATTGGCTACACCAGTAATTAATCCTTAGTGGAAGGCTACGAACTATGGAAAACAGGTGGTATGCTTTACCGTGTCAATTCATGTTTAGATAAAACACGACACTGCAAACAAGTCAACTCTCGTGCCAGTTGGTCACCATTATCTTACTCGCTTGAAAACCAGTAAAGCGTGAGTGAAAAGCTATATTTCAGCGGTAGATTAGCTGGGGGAGCGTACGTAGATCCCTCGAACACCTCCAAAATTAAAGCTATAAACTCCATCAGACTCCAATAATTTAGAGTCTGATGGAGTTTATAGCTGAGATAAATTTTAGAATTGGTTGATAGTATCAATATGTAAAGTCAGTCAGAGCCTTCATAATTTGGATTTATGGATTCATCATTAAACTCAAGGCGGATTGTTACGCCAGGTGAACTTGTGATCATTAGCTCTGAGCCTAACTGCTCGCTAAGACCGTACATAAGCGACATGCCAAGTGATCGACTACATGAAGGATCGTAACCTGCTGGTAAGCCAACCCCATCGTCAGCAACCGTAAGCTCGTAGGTCCCACTAGTCACTTGATGCAATGAGAGACTTACAACTCCAGAACGACCATGCGGAAACGCGTATTTGAGGGCATTAGTGATTGCCTCGTTAATGATTAGGCCCAGCGGTACAGCTTGGGTAACATCCAACGCCAGGCGATCTATCAACAGATTAAAGCGAACGGATTCGAGTTGTATATAGGAATCGCGTAGGTAATCGACCATATCGTTAATATATGAGGTCATGTCAACACGGGCTATCTGCTCAGACTGATAGAGTTTCTGATGAATCAGGGCCATGGCCTGCACCCGGTGCTGACTTTCCTGGATGGCCGACAGGGCCGCTTTGTCCTGAAGAGAAGCGGCCTGGGAATTTAGCAGGCTCATGACAATCTGTAGGTTGTTTCTGACCCGGTGATGGATTTCCTTGAGCATCCACTCTTTCTCCTCCAGTAATGCGTCTTTCTCGCGCAAAACGCTTTCCAGCGTGTCATTCTTTTGATTGATTTTAAGCTGTATACTCTCTAATAAATGGTTACTTTTTTGCTTCAATCGGTACCTGTTATAACCCAATCCCAGCAATAATACCAGCATGAAAGCGCCGGCCAAGGTTCCGTTGCGGATCAGTTGAGCCTGATCCAATTGATGCTGTTGTAATTTTCCCTGCTCGGTTAGCAATAGAATGTTTTTTTCCTTCAGCTGTATATCCTGATCTTTCTTGGCGGTTTGGTATTGGATTTCCAATTGAGCAATCTGGCGGTTTTTGCTTTCGGTGAACAGCGAGTCCCGTAAACGAACATAGCGTTGAAAATTAACAATAGCCGACGGATAATGCCCTAAGGTTGAATCCAACTGAAACCATTGTAAATGATTATTAGCTAAAGCGATAGGCGAACCCTGTACAAGGCAAAGCTGGTGGTTAATAGCCAAATATTTTTTGGCTGGTCCGTACTGTTTGCTGGCGAGGAGAAACCCAATGACAGACTGGTAGGTAGTAGCCAGACCCGGACTTCCGGCTCCATCTTTTTGGGCAAGTTTTACTGCCTGATCACAATAGGGTTGCGCCCGGTTGAATTGTTGCAAACTGCGGTATGTATCCATAAAACGAGTCGCCAGAATAATACGACTCTCGAAATAAGTAGGCGGGTACTTATCAGACATGTTACGAAGAAAAGCGAGCGCTTGCCTAGGTTTTCCTGAGTTCACCATTAGGGAGTTAAGGTTACAGGACAGATATATAATTGATGGAACATGTTTATACGTCAAAGCAATAGCCAGTGATTTTCTGAAACAAGTGTGCGCTGGGCTGTACTGCCCGAGTGCCTGATAAGTAATGCCCAAGCGATTATAGATAGTACAAAGTTGTAAATCTGTGCCACCCCGCAATTGGGCCGTTTTGATTGCCTGTAAACCGTATGCTAGTCCGGCTTTAAAATCACCGATTTTTGTAGATACAAATCCAAGTAAATCGTAAACCTGATCGACATGAGGATGACTAGTGGAGCGGTATAGTATTAAGGCTTGCTGTAATTCCTTTAATGATTGGCGATAGTTCTCCTGCAACTGAAGCAAATCGCCCTGCTCCTTCAATAACTCAGCTACTTTTTTCCTTTCGCCTGTCTGATTAAAGAATGACAAAGCCTGCTGGTTGAGATTGATTTTCGACGAAACGTCCGAAGCCGTGTTGGAATAGTATTGGGTCAATTCAGAATATACGTAACCTAATTGCGCCAGTTCACCGTACTTCCTAAATAGGTAAAAAGCCCGTCCGGCATAGGCTTTCCCCAAGGGCCAGTCTCCTTTTTCCCGCAGTGCTTGTCCTATTATCAGATAACTTCTTCCTTCGCCTTTGTGATAATGCAGAGAGCGGCTAAGAGTCGTAGCCTGTTTGGCAAACAGCAACGCCGTATTTAGGTCGCTTGCCAGCTCACCCGGCCTGTGTACATAGCTATAACTCAGGTCAATCAACAGCTTTACCCGGTTGGTATCGGCTTTGCTCCTGGTCAATTGCTTCTGTAAAGTGTCTATCTGATATACAGGCGACTGCGCCCACACTGGCACTACAAAAAACCAGAGTGTTACAGTGAGTATTATCAATTTCATTCTTTTAAATGTCAGTAAACCGCGCCAATTCATAAACTACTAAAGATAGCTGGAATGCGATAATTCTTTTTTGATAGGCATCTTTTCGTAAGATAAAGTAGTATACATCGTGGGCGAATGGTTGTAACTTCACCTATAAATTTTACCTGCCAGAATGTTGGCCCGCCCGGTCTGTCGTTCTACTTGCTTATGAGGCAACCAAATAAATGTCCTGGAAGAAGTACAATCTGTATATCTCGGAGGTGCTAGTCATGATTCAATTTCGGGGATCAGTACAATTCTGGAACAACACCCGTTGGCGCAACAATCGCACCGGCGAACCGGTCAAAATTCAACCGCCCGTACCCTTGGCGTTTAATCATCTTTAGTCAATTCACCTGCCCCTCGGTTTGACCGCGCCACGGTGGCCGTTACTCAACTCCAAACAAAAACGCTTGCTCAAAATCTACCGCCTAGTTCAAACTCAAGGTGGTACTGGAAGTCATCAGGGAAAAGGAGACCCTGACCTTTATCAGCAAGCGGCACGAGATAAACCGCAACCAGATTATATGGGTTCCCAATTAGTTGAACAGCTTTTGGATTAAATTAGGCTTGTTGTTGTAGCCTTTAAAGTTACACTTTTCTTTTACTTGCTCTATCGACCCGGTTCTATTCGTTCGACGTACCACTGAGAGGGGGCTGATAGCCTAACAACTGATGCTTTCGTTCATAATTGTAGTAGTGAAAGCACTTATCTATCTAGTCCTTCCATAGAGATAATCCACACTTAGCCCGCAAATACAAGTGTTCATATGGCTTCGGACACTCGGTTCAGCGTGCGTCATAACCGTTTTACGAAAATATTGTCCAACGCGCGGCCAAATCCATCTGACATCTAGTAATTTGGCGAATCTAAACAGGATGTGTTATACACCCCATCTATATACTTGGTTGAACTAACCAGCCAAGGCATGAAAGGTTTTTCGGGCCGACATGACCAATCAAATGCGTTTATGCACCTGGCCAATTAATGGACATTAAAATAAGAAATATAATGTTACTGGTCGGAACCTGATCCTATTTTTTAGTGAAAATAGTATCCGACCCGCCACTTGATTTTATTCATAATTACATGAACACAAGACTATTAATGGTTCTTAGTGCCTTTGCTATGGGGGCTGCCGGACTACTCTTATCGTTCTTCCCCCAAGAAATATCAACTTATTTGGGTTCCTGCAAAACCCAGCCTGTACTCTTACTACTATTAGGAGCGCTCTACTTTAGCTTTGCGATGGTCAACTGGACGGCGAAAGCAAACCTGATTGGTGGTATTTATAGTAAACCTATCTCGACTGGCAATTTCGCCCATTTTCTTATAGGCAGTCTTGCCTTTGATAAACTAGCTTTTATTAGTTCGTTTGAGCCAGCACTAGTAGGAGCAGGATTGATCTACTCAGTTTTTGCTATTTTATTTGGTTATGTTTTCTTCACACATCCGGGGTGAGTATTTCGGCATGAAGCGTCAACCTGCATCTGTAGTCCAAAACGGCCCCAAATGAAAATAAGGTTTTCTGCTGTCTCTACCCATTCTTTTGTTGGTTAGCCTGTACATAAGCATACAAGTTTGTTTTGCTGACCATCAGTAAAACGCAGATTTTCTTAATCTAACCTCAATTCGTGATTAGCCTGGAGGTGCGGAGCGTCCATGTTCAGTTATTGAGTGATCTTGATCCGGCGGGCACACGGGTACCGGCGCATCGGGCGCACATCAACAAGCAGACAATGGGGCGATTGGTCAAATAATTAGCCGAAAGCGGCTATGTTTCGATCCAAGTTGACAGGGCCGATAAACGTACGCAGCAAGTGCAGTTCACCGACTGGAGTTGTGCATTTCTTACGTATCTGGCGACGCCGCCGGGTTATTGAAAGCTGGTTTTACGCTTTCATAACAAGTGGCCAATTAAAGATAGGCTGCAGATGGAATGTCATCCAGTTTTGAAGCTGGTTCATTCGCGGGGACAAGAGAATCGCATTACCTGCTAAAGAGAAACCAGCGTATTGAATAGATCGACACTTACGGAAGCTTAAACGTTCACCAGAACGATCCCGACCTTTGTAGGCGAGAGCGCTTCTAAAGGAGGCCCGTCGACCGGATTTAGCTTTTTAGGAAAGTCTTTACTCCAACTGAAAGATGAGGGTCTTCGGCAACAGGTAACGGTTTGATTTGTTCCAAGGCCTTTGAGTTACTCATATTAGTTAGTGTTAAATGGTGATGAATTTAAGTAAATTTTTGTCAAAGTACATAATTAGGCGTGCCGACGGCACACTAGGGCGAGCAGTCAGATGCCATACGTAGGGGAGGCATTCCGTAAATCAGGCCTGACGAAAATTGTTAGCCAGGTTCGACGCGCTATTCGAAAAAAGTAAGGTATCAAAAATAAAAGCGTCAGGATTAAACCTATTAAGTAATAATTCAAATCAACTTCTAGCCATACCACCACGATAAAAAAGGTTATTAGTATCCAGATGGTATAAAATGTATAACTGATAAACATCGATGCCCAATAAAAACCCGGCTCAGGATTAAAATTCAGGTCACAGTTGGAGCATTGGTCATGCATGTCGTCGAAGTGTCGGTTAAAGGCGCTGCTTTTTATAAAAAAATCTCCTTTGTGGCAGCGGGGGCATTTGTTAAATAAAACGCTGTACAAACGACTGTTATAAAACATTGTTGCTTGTTCGTAAGTGTGAGTGATATTACGTTTAATAAGTACGCTTAGTGAGGACAAATGCCCCGACCTCAATGAAGGTAAAGCAACTGATTACAATTTTGCAAACAAGTCATTCAATGCTTCACTCATAGAGGAGTGTGTGTAGATTTTGTCACGAAGAATCATATAATCCATATTAGCATTGATGGCTATTTGTATTAGATTGATCAGTATGCTTGAATAGGCTTCATGGTAAAAAAAACTAAACAACGATGTGGTATATACGTTAAAGATTGTGCGGCTTATTTCTGCGAAACCATTAGTACAATGCCTTCACGTTCTTTGATAAACATTCAGTCAATAAGGTGCCCGTTGAATTGGAAAACGCCTGTGTAGCGTCATTGGTAAATACCCGGCCGTATAGATTAGAGACTTTCAAGATCTTTTTCTGTATTTGGTCGAATAACACTTTTGGGGCTTTGCTCATTTGAGATTTGGTTGGCACTTTAATGGCTTTCATTGTCATTTGTTGATTACAGTAAAGTTGATTATTTAGTATGACTGACGTCTATTCGAATGGGTAGATTCTGTACGGCTGAACCTTGTTCGACTTTTCCGTTCGCCTTGTTCAAGGTGGAACAGATATTGACGGGCCGAATCGGAGAGTATGACAACGGCACCTGCCAGCATGATGACATCTTTAACGACTAAGCGTCCACGCCCAGAGAGAAAAGGGAATCCATAATCAGCATCACCTAATGCAGGGACCCAACTTTCTGGCGTTGTGATGAGAAATGTCATCGTGACCAGGCTCATTAGTATGGTTAACAAACTACCGGCTACTCCAGCCGCCGGATGAAGAGTATTCCCCAGATGCAGGAGTCCCATGCCTATCAGTAAAGCCCCCAGGGTATAGGAAAAAATATAGGTGCTGTTTTGCTCATGCCACCTTCGGTTGGCCAGGTTCAGTTCGCCTTCTTTGTTGAAATGGTCTACATAATCTAACAGAGTATCCTAGAAAAAACTCATTAGGGGACTGTTGGCCACGAAGGGTACAATGACATCGGCTTCGTATTTGTAAAACTTCAGGCCTCCAATCCAGATCAGGACTAAAGCTATAGCTAAACGGGTTAATTGAATTCCGAGACGTTGCTGACCGGCCATGTAATACAAAATTCTTTTCAGAAAATACGGGTTGACTGACATATGCGTATTTAGTTAACTCGGTTTAAAACTGTCTCCTGGGCAGGCCGTAGCGAGTGGATAAATCGCCAATTATTGAAAAGTTTCATCGAACAGTACTACAGAACAAATCAGAGACACTCTTCCAGGGTGTTTACTGTTCCATACATTTTATGTCACCCATACTTTCTGAAGAACTGGCCCGTATGTGAACGAAGGAGTTGAATAGCTGACTTCCATAGGTTGAATGAATAAATTTGAGTTGTTGGATCAAACACACTTATCTCTGAACGAACTCGCGTCGTGATACAAAATCACTACTGACCTACCTTCTTCTAATAGAGTGCCAATCCCAGTTTACAACTCCAGTATCATGGACCCTCCAAAAGAGACCCCAAGGGCAAGGGTTAATTACTTATCAAGCTTTGAGCTAACAGGACACTACCCAACGGTTGGTCAGTCTCCAGTTTATTTAAGAAATTGCCAGCCTACCAAGGGCGTGTGTTTTCTCTCCCTTTTATATCCTCAACATAACATTGGGCTGGAGTCCGGTATCCAGCGATTAATGTTTACGATCATAGTTTTAAGAATGAAAATATGCGGTCAAACCGCCCTTTAAATACTAATCGTTTGGGTATGCCTGCAACGGGGCCTCGCAGTGGTTATTAGTTTTGTACTTATTGCTACAGGCAAACTTTAGGTGAACACTATACAAACGAGATTTCTTACTGTTAAAATTGAAATTTATTACTTCTTATACTAATTTGTTAGGTATCAAATAGCTTTTAGCAATGATAACACTCGGACAAATTAATTACCTACGCTCAATGTGAAATTTCATATATTTTTTTAATACTTCTTCCGTCAAGCGCTCTGTTTCTAGATTAATTTCTTCGTTTGTAAATTTATCTTTATATGCGTTGTCCAGACTAAAAGTTAAAGAGAATGTAACTGCATTTTTACTGCCTGTAACTGCAGAGTTGAAAACACTCCTTATATCTACACTGGAGATCCAAGAGGACTTTTCTTTAAAAAAAATTACAATCTGGCTAGTTTGTAATCGTTTTGGTAACAGTAAAGAGATATCTCTGCTAACAGTTTGTAAATTTGAGGGTGGAATATATATACGCTCTGAAGGAGAAAGATTAACTATTTCCTGAGACAGTTCAATGAAGCACGGGCGGCCCGATTTTATCCCCCAAGAACTAATAACTCTGGGATGCACCTCTCCAATGACACCAACTGGTTTTCCTTCAAACAAAATTGAAGCTCTTCTTGATGGGTGTAGACAAGTTCCCACGGCAGCGATATTGTTATCATTTTCTATTTGGTTAATGTCGAGTTGAATACTTAGTAAATTTGACATTTCCTCAACCAATCCCTTCATATAATATACATCTACATCCGTACCTATACTATCCCACCCTGGTGTTTTATTCTTTCCATAAGCTATGATCGACAGAATTAATTGCTCATCGCAAAGCCCATTGTCTGCGGACTTATTTGGCTTAAAGATCCTTGTCCATTCGAATGCTTTACTATTGTGGTTTTTAATATGAATATTTTTAAGGACTAATTCCATAGCCTGAGCCAGTGAATTATTCTTTAGTAGTGCGTAAGAACGGTTGCCAGCATTAGCAATGCCAACATGATCCCACAAGGGATGCCCTTCTTTTATACCCATTTTAGTTCGATGAGCTTCACTATAAAAACCGTCGGTGAATACTTCATAGAACCCTTCGCCAATAAGAAGAACCTCAACTTTTTCTTTTCTTTTCAAGTTTGCTTTAGGTTGAACGCTTTCAACCGCAAATGGCAGAGATGATGGAAGTGAATTGTAACCAATACCTTTAGCTATTTCTTCATATAGAGCTTTTACGTCTATTACATCCCACATTCTGTGAGATGGAACCGAAACTAAATAGTTGTCCTCTGATAAGCTGTGATTTTTTAACACCCCAAAACCATATCTCTCTAAAACGGAAAGAATATGATCCCAAGAAAACTGGGTTCCAAAAAATTCATTAGCTTCACTGAGTTGCAACTCAATCGAAACTATTGGAAAATCCCATTCTTTTTCAATGGAAATTGGACCATTCATCTCCCAGCCGATACTACTTAATAAGTCTACCGCTCTTTTCGCTCCGCCAATCGCAAGAGCGGGGTCTGCACCCTTTTCAAAGCGTACAGAGGAGTAAGACTGGATGCCAAAGTATCGGGCCGATTTTCTTACTTTATCTGGATCAAAGGTGGCACTTTCGATATAAATCCGTGTTGTTGCTTCAGTAGGTTTTGATTCTTCGCAACCAATAACACCGGCAATTGCTAGGATTTTTTCTTCATCCGCAATGACAATAGTCCCATTAGGTACGTCACGAAAATCTTCAGAAAAAACCAATCTTGCCTTTTCGCCATTATCCGCTTCCCTGACCTGGATTTTCCCTTTGACTTTATCTGCATCAAAAGCGTGGAGCGGTTGTCCTATTTCTATAGTAATAAAGTTGGTACTATCCACAATTGGAGAAATCAAGTTTATACCCGCTACTTCGAGCATTAATTTTTTTTCTTCATTAAGATCAAGCTTGTCAACCTCCTTTTTTCTTAACTCTGTCAAAACATAATTGAAGCATTTATCCGTTTGTACGTCAACTTTATTTAAATTATTCAATTCACGATCCACATGCATTGGGGGAATACACATTTCCCAGCCTGTTCTACCATGAATTTCTCTTGCCAATCCAACATAACAATGGTGGTCACCACGATTTGCAAGAAGTTCCAATGTAAACAAAGTGCCTTTTTCCGAATTCTCAACTTTTTTAACTTCCAATCCAATATCTTCCATAATTTCCTGTACTTCAAAAACATTTTCAGGAAGATTAATATAGTTGCGAAGACAATTTATGCTTATTTTCATGCGTTAGCCTTTAGACGTTTTTCGTGCTAATCCATGATGAACACGTAAATCGCTTTCATACAAACTTTTCATGTCGTCTACTTTATGAGCCATAGCGACCATTCTTGATATACCCAGGCCAAAGGCAAATCCACTTACTTTATTTGGATCATGCCCTGTGAACCTAAAGACATTAGGGTGTACCATTCCAGCTCCGAGAATGGTAATCCATTTTTCATCTTTTGCTTTTGATCGAATATCAACACCGATTGATGGTTCTGTATAAGGATAAAATTTAGGTTTAAACCGATAATCCCAATCAGCCCCAAAAATGTTTTTAATGATAAATTCTAAAGTGCCTTTTAAGTGAGAGAATTTTACATCTTTATCTGCCCATAAGCCTTCAAATTGGTGAAAGCTTTCTAAATGAGTTGCATCAACAGTTTCATTTCTGTAGACTCTACCAGGAGAGGCTACTCTTATCGGCAATTCTTTTTGTTTTTCAAGGACTCTTATTTGCACCGTTGATGTATGAGAACGTAACAGAAGTCCCTGATCTAACCAGAACGTATCTTGCATATCTCGTGCTGGATGATGCTCAGGTATATTCAACGCATCAAAATTGTAAAAGGCATTTTCGACTTCTGGCCCATCCACAAACTCAAAACCAAGCATGTTAAGAACAGAAAGGCATTTTCTTTCGATAATTGTTAATGGATGCAATGCACCACGTTGATTGATTATTCCTGGCAGGGAAATATCAACCCATTCATCCTGAATTCTACTATCGATTTCTTTTTTTTTTAATCCTTGCTCAACGTCTTGCAAGGTTTGCTCTATGTACTGCTTGACTGCATTTAGTTGTTGGGCATAGGCAACCCGCTCCTTGTCGGAGAGAGCCTTCATTCCTGAAAAAAGATCTTTGATTATCCCCTTCTTTCCCAGATATGAAAGTTGAAGTGCCTCTAAACTTCTTATGGAATCCACTTCCTGAATAGCAGAAGTAAATTTAATTTTCAAACTATTTATGTCATACATAACCGTCTTCTTTGATTTTCACCTGTACTTAAATGCCTGGCAAGTCGGATACGCCATCAGGGAACATACTTTTGGCAACTTGTACCATGTCGAGAGCTTCACGAATCAGCTTAATTTTGCCGTTTTCGGCCACGAGCCTGCCCATATACGTCTGTTTGTAGGGCCGGCCGGTTGCTACTGCCGTTGCATCAACATCATATTCGCCAAACGCCTGATCGGGGGTGTCGATGTGTATCCTGATATTCCCAAATACAAAACCAGCGAAGGTTTGGGGAAGGCTCTGAAGAAACTGGTAGATAACCGCTTTCCCATGCCATTGCCAGGGCATACCTAAACTGCCCAGATAAGGCAACTCGATGGTGGCATCATCAGCGAATAGGTCAATAAGCGTATCGGCATCGTTGATGTTCTCTAGGTAATTGATTAGTAATTCTTTCGCGGTTCTCATCTTGATTTCCTGTTCCAATTTTTGTGTGATTCACTTCCTATATGGGGTGACTTAAGGACGATCGCCGTGCAACTGCCGGTATCAGTGTGCGTACTGGGTAAAAACGAAATCGCGGCCCTGAACAAATTGGTGACATGAGAAGCAGGTGACGTACACCGCTTTGTTGGTGGTTTCGCCCTCATTAAACTGTGCGAATCCCCACCCCCCAGTTAAGGCGTATTTTTTTGAGTCCTTGATTATGAACTGATTATTCTTAGGGTGGCCAGGCACGAAGGATTGGCGACGGCCGAATGCTTTGTTGTTTTCCTCCGACGAAACATAATCCCAGGATAGTCTTGCAATGATAGCGCCGTCCGGGAATGGCCGCGTTCCTTTTCGGTAAGCTTCTATAGCTATGGCATTGCCCAGAATAGCGCGGAAATCGTTAAGCGTACCTTCTTCGTGGGCTACTGATATAAACCGCCAATCGCGGTACCCAGCGGGGATCTTAATGCTATAAATAGAATCGGCTTCTCCGCTACCAGGCCGGGCTGAGGGTGATACATGAGTAAATTTGCCAGCCAGTAATAAAATCACTGACAGCAGTGCTGCGGCTAGTTTCATACAGTGCCTATTTCAAACAGGTGAAAATTAAATCTATGGTAAGTCCGGCAGTGCGCAACAACTGCCAGTCTTACGCTTCTCGTTGAAAAATATTGATGAAATTCCCGTCCATGTCCCGTATCATAGTAGACGGCATACCATCTTCGGTTAGGTTCATTTCTTTCCAGGCAAAGGTTACGCCTTTCGCTTCCAGTTCAAGTGTTGCCGCATGAAGGTCATTGACTTGCAAAACCAGCGACTTATTGCCAATGGGCAGCAGATGCCCCGGCGCATCGGCAAACAACTCGTCGATGCGAAAACCATCCCGGATTCGCAGCATTTCCAGGCGGATATCCGATTTTTGTAAAAAAGCAATTTCAGCGTCCCCCAGCGCCGTAAAGATCTCCCGGCGCAGTACCTGAAAACCAAGTATATCCCTATACCATCGAACGGCCTTTTCCACGTCGGAAACGGTGAAAGCCACGTTGTGCAGACTAAGGCTCTGCAAGCCATTTACTGAATCAGCAGCCATATTATTTTCATGTTTATTATTACCTGTAATCCACTTAGGTCGAGCATTAATTTGGGGTCAATTCATAACAATCACTATTCGTTTACCAGCTTTACCTTCCTGATTCCATACCTGGTGAATATGTTCTAGGGGTTGGTTTTCGGTGTCTATACGTAGTTTGCCGTCGGCCGCTAGTTGAAACATTTCCGGCAGAACTTCCGTATCGAACTTTTTTAGCTCCTGCTGGGATAAACTGCCTAGACCGGAACCTACTAATTCGATGGCAGCACTACGTAACAGGATCGAGGGTAAACTGATGCCGCTTCCGGCAGCATCGCCTACGGTCACAACGCGCACGGCATGTGACCCACCGCTTTGTAGGGCTCTTAACACTAACTCCATTGGGTTGCCCCATAAATAGTCCATAACAAGGTCAATGGGGGTTTTAGCATGGCTTTCCTTTATCTGCTTACTAATCTGATCGTCAGCCTGTTCCAGGGGTATGACGGTGTTTGCTCCCAGCGCCTTAAGGCTATCTAAAACTGCTGAATTTCTACCCGTAACTAGGATGTTAGCCGCTCCATAGTGCCGGGCAACCTGAACCGCAACCTGTCCGGTCACACTGGTTGCTCCATTGATTAAGATTGTCATTCCCGGCTCCATTTTACCCCGGAATAGTAAGGCCATTGTCGAGCCAATGACCGCGTTGGGTAAGGCAGCCGCCGTACTATAATCCAGTTTGTCGGGCAAAACGGTGTATCGGTTCTTCGCGATCAAGCCTTTCTGCGCCATCATTCCGGTTAGGCCCTGTGCATACACTCTTGTGCCGTCTTCTATCGTGCCCACGCCATCAATTCCCACAATAGCAGGAAGATCCTTGTGGCTCGCCGGGTGTTTACCCCCGGCTCGTAGCCGATCAATATTTTTAAGAGAGGCCGCTTTGATGTTAATCAGGAGTTGGTCTCCATCCTGAGGAACGGGACTCTCCACATCCTCATAAAAGGGGGATGTTCCTAATTGAGTCAATACGGCTGCTTTCATGATTGTTTCTGGCTTATTTGATCATTCATTTAACTGACACTGAATGGCTCTCAACTTAGTTGACACTCACCGGTTTCTAACGGGTTGGACAGCTCTGCCAGATGCCAGTTTCCTAAAAGCGTGCCAAAGCCTGAAAAGGGTATTGCTGTGTAAGAAAACTATGTCATGCGCTCCGAAAGCGTGCTATTCAGCCTAGCGAACGAACGCGTCATCCGTCTGTTCACCCTCTCCCTCCAAGCTTTTGGAGTTGTTTGGTTGGATTCTCCAAACAACTGGAGTTTATGAACAAGCATGTTGGCCAATTGTCAAAGGCAAAGGCAAGTGCAAACTTCTCTTTTTAGTAAATAACTCGTTTTTAGCCCTATCCCAGTCACTTCCGTAAGGTTTGGCACACTTATGGGGCCCTGCTGGTCAAGCCTAACCTATGTATTATCGGGTTGGCTCCTACACCGGTACGTTCATCTTCTGATCGTAGCGGTTGATGGGTTTACTTAAAACAATTTTTGTTTGCTTCTTCACCTCACTTAACCACTTCTAAGCGAGCATTCATCCGAAGTTTACACAAGGCTCTCCTGTCCGATGCCTGAATCAATAAAAATAAATGTCTGTGTATCGAGTGCCTCCCTGAATAAGGTATTTGGCATTTTAGCGTATAGACGCCAAAGTTATTGAAGCTAGGCTTCCTGAATCTGTTCCCAGGGACCAAGATGACTGAATGTAATAAACCATAAAAACGAAAATTTATGAAAACTGAAAAAGCGCACTTAGTGATAAACACTACCTACACGCTTCATCCCGATGATCTTGACATTTTTGCCGATGCCGTCCGGCCACATATCAAGGAAACACAAAGGATTCCTGGTTGTGTTTTCTACACTTTCTCGTTCGATTTAGTGGATAAAAACTTGTGCCATTTAGCTGAAGGATGGACTGACCGTCAAGTGCTTGATGAACACGGGAACAGTCCAATATTTCAAGAAGCTTATTCCAAGGTTCTTGATAATGTACGGATACTAGACTATAAAGGGGTGATTTACACCGTTTCTGAGGAAGCACCAATTAAACCGCACAGGCTTTAAGGGCTATCGATGTACGCTGCCAGAAAAGGCCATGCGTTTGGATAAAAGCAGGAATGTTCAGACTGCGTCCTGGCTATACGATCTCCTTTTGTAGCCAAGCAAGCTGGTTACTGTGAAGTGCAAGACTGATGTTAAACAAACAGCCAATGAAACCAAGCATGATGAATCCTAAAAACAGGGTCATGAGTGACATTGAATCGGTAGTATTGAATCATCTGGAATTCTCAACACAGGACTTTCCACGCTGGCTCGATTTACTTCATGATAACATCGTGATCGAATTTCCCTATGGCGAAGCGGCTGGGAATCCGCCACGTTTAGAAGGTAAAGCTATTATTGCGGAAACCATCAAAGCTTTCTTTGTTCGTGTTCCCGGAATTCGGTTTACTAATCCGGTTGTCTATCGCTGTGTTGATCCGTGTGAGGCTTTTGCCACTTATGAAACGAAGGTAAACGTGCCGGAAAATGGCCGGATCTACCAACAGAATTACATTGGGCACTTTCGGCAACATGAAGGTAAATTAATATTTCTGTCAGAGTATTTCGATCCAACTAAAACCATGGCGGCTTTCGGACCGTAAACTGTTTTTTCATGCTATCGCTTGTCAACTTTGCTTTAAAATTGACAAGCGATAGCATCATCAGACGACCGTTACGACCCTTTGTGTCTTTGCCCGTTTTTGGAATCTACCTGTCGACTATTGTCGTGCACATACAATACCTAAATCAATTAAGTCATGCAGAATAACCCTCTTATTTACGCACCCTGTGTTCTTGTCACCGGGCTTATGCTTACCCTGAATGGGTGTAATCGTTCACATGCAGATCAGCATGATGATGCAGTCCAATCGGTTGCTATTGATTCCGCCTACGAGGACGTTGCTATTCCTGAAGTTTTAGATAATACGTCAGATATTCACTTCGATCGAGCTGTTTCGGACCTTCAGAAACACAACCATAAGCAGGCAGCCATCGAATTAAAAGTAGGTATTGACGCCTACGAGAAGGAAGCACAGATCGGCGGGACTTCTCCAGCGTACCCATTTGAGAAGCAACTTGCTAAAATGAGAGCCCTAGTGCCGCAGGTTGAAGCGGGTAAAGCTACCGCTGATGCTGTCCAATTCGTAACTGAAGTGGGTGAGCTGCTGGTAGCGCATGATAGGATTGAAAAGTTGGAAACAATGCCTTTGTTCACAGCCAAAACCAACCTGCACATGCGTCAAGTGCTGGAACACATTGAGAAAAATACGGCCCATCTCAGTCAGAATGCTCGACAGGAAGGAACGGATGTGATTAAAGACGCCCGCACGGCACTGAGTAATCTCGACAAGGCAGCCAAAAGTGACACCCAAAATGCAGAAAAGAACGTTAGGTTGGAACTTGATAAGGTAAAGTCATTCATCAAGAGAAATAGCTAAGATTGTTACCGGCATGAAGACCATTGTTATCAATGCCATTACGAAACGAATCCTGCTAACCTGTCCATACAGTACACGGGGCACGCTTATTTATTTTTTCGTCCGACAAAGCGAATGACAGACCCCTCTCCATTATGATATATCCCTTCTTTCAAGTCAATTATTTCTTCAGTTAACGTCATAATATCGTAGTCTCTAAAATCGGATTTCACTTCATCAATTGAAAACAAACTCGCTAAATCGGCTGGCCCACCAACTTTTTCGTTTTTATGTCTGTACGCAAGGTGGTTTTTGCTGAATGATTCGAAAATGATTATTCCGCCTTTGCGTAAATACCGGTTTAGTAACCCATGATAGACTGATTTAAGACTGGCGGGAAAGTGTGCATAAATCAATGCGATTGTATCGAACTGCTCGTTTTTATAACCTAATGCAGGGAGTTCGCCAACCTGATAGTCAATTGTAACCTCGTTTTCCTGGGCTAGTTGTAAGGCTTTATCGCGCCCCTTTATACTAATATCAAATGCTGAAACTATCCAGCCCAATTTAGCGGCAAATACAGCATTTCGCCCCTCGCCTTCTGCTGGGAAAAGTATTGTTCCAACAGTTATTTTTGGTAACTGTTCCTTAATAAATTCATTGGGCTCTACTCCATAGGCATACTCATTTCCGCTATACCTATCTTCCCACCGTTTAAGCCAAGCATCCATCATGTTTTCTGAATTAGAAGTTGATCTACATGTAGTCTGGTACCGATGACAGTTGAGCCGTCACTATCCGCTTTGCCGTTTTGCGTCGAGAGAAGTCCAATCGTTTATTTAGCGAGTTGCACATCCTGATAGCTGGTCTTCTAAAAGCATGCCAAAACGAAATAAAGAATTGTCGAGTATAAAAAGTACCTCAAAGAAAGGCAATAGCTTGCATTTGTGCCACTTGATTGGCGGGTCAGCCTAACGCCACCCTGTTGATTTGTATTCTCCAACGCTTAACTCCATCGTATTGGATGTTCGGTATATACTGCGATATTGATAGCAAGTAGACGCCCTTATCTAGCTGATCTACGAACGACTAAAGTCTAGAGATAAGTGGCTTGGGGCGGTCAACTATTCTTTTGTGAATGAATTACTTACCTTTATACTAATGGATTTACCTAATGAAGCTATCCTAAGTAATTTATATACTTCTCACGTCATGAAAGGCTGGCTCGGCCCCACCTGTAATGCGACACGCTTTTTCGTTCTTGTTGGGGCTACTGGTCGGCTGCTTGCTGTCTTTGCCCTTACATGCCCAAGCACTCACGGTAGTCCAGGCAGATAGCCTGCGACTGCTTCTGCGGACCAGCAAAGCTGATACTAACCGAATAGGAGCGCTGTTGCGGTTGAGTGCCTACTACCAGGGGCGAACCCTCAACTACCGCCATAACCTGGACACCGCCCTAGTGCTGGCTAATCAGGCGCAAGCCCTGAGTCAGCAACTCCACTACGCTGAGGGCCAACAAGAAGCCCTCGCTCAACAGGGCAGAATCTTCATTAAGCAGGAGAAGCTGGGTAAAGTAAAGCAGATGCTCTCCAGTGTGAGTGGCCTAACTCATATCCGCTTGCTGGTGGATTTGGGCAAGAACAAGCTCCGGCCGACCTATTCTCAGGAGGCCAATCTGGATAGTGCCCTGTGGTATTTTAACCAGGCCGAACAAGTAAGCAATCGGATTGGTAGCCGACCTTGGCAGCAGGAAAGTCAGATGCTAACCGGCGTTGCTTATGAGTTCAAAGGCGATTGTGAGCGGAGCAAGGTCTGGTTCAGGCGGGTGATCGATGCGCGCCATCGGGCAGGTGATCAGGCGGGCGAACTTCGAGCATGGCTACGGTGGTTTATCACCAGTTGTGAAGGCGAAGGCATATGTCTCAACGATTCAAGTGAATTCACTAGAGCCCTAACCCTGGCACGTTATCTTGGCGATAAGCCAACAGAGTTGCTGCTACTACTTCAAAGTGGGATAAGACCCATTATTTTGGGCGACCAAAAAATGGCGGAACGGATAGCTCTCCAAGCCATTAGCCTCCAAAAGAGCATTAGCTTTAAGCGCTATAATCAAGCTTTCCACGCAATGGTGGAACAAAACGATTACTTAGAACATGTGTTACTTTTCAACTTTTTAGATGCACATTGTTTTTTAGCCGACATAAATCTTTTGAAAAATGATTTAACCAAAAGTGTGCTTTACAATCTGAAAGTGATCAAAGATTTGGAGCGCAGTGGTCTGCGAGAAGACCTGGATTGGCCTTACTTCTGGTTGGGGAACAACTACTATGATCATGGGCAATATGCTAAAGGTTTAACATACTACAAGCAATCTTTAGCCGTGAGTCAACATAATGGAAAAGTGGTCGTTTACGTAGGATTGATTCGTAGAATGGCCGAATCGCTAATCAGGAAGGGCGAAGCTCGCCAAGCACTTCAATTATATAATAACTTTATTAGTCAACACCTACCACTGGATAACTTAAATAAAATAAACGTTTCTATCGGTTTGGGACGATGTTTTACTGCTCTCAAACAGTACAAACTAAGCGAAAAGTATTACTTGGAATCTGTGGCTTTGAGTTTAAAAACCGGGGATTCGGTAGGACGTAATTATCTTTTGTCCTATCTACACATTAGTGAATTCTACGTAGCCACGGCTCAGTACGCCAAGGCGGCTCCTTATCTCAGACGACTGCTGCCTACTAATAAACCGTATAAACCGTTTGTCTTTTCCCCTGGTCAATTAATGCGATTATATCAGTTGCAGTTCAAAGTGGATTCCGCTCAGGCTCACTACCTTGCAGCTCTCCACCAATACCAGTACTACACATCCCTGAAGGACTCTGTGCTCAACGAGACCACCCATAAACAGATGGCCGAACTTGATGTTCGCTATCAGACCCACCAGAAAGAACAGGCTCTGCTGCTCCGCCAAAAAGACATCACCCTGCTTACCCAGCAGAACCACTTCCAGCAGATCCAGCGCAATGCCCTCATCGGGGGTACTTTATTGCTGGTGGCTCTGTTGGGACTGGGCTACAACCGCTACCAACTCAAACAGCGCAGCAACCAACTCCTGCAAGAGCAGCAACAACTCATCCACCACAAGAATGAGGCCCTCCAGCGGCTGCTCACCGAGCAAGAACGGCTGCTCAAAGAGATTCACCACCGGGTCAAAAACAACCTCCAGATCGTAATGAGTTTGCTTAACTCCCAGGCCAGCTACCTCTCTGATGAAAGCGCCTTATCGGCTATTCAAGAGAGCCAGCACCGGGTGCAGGTCATGGCCCTGATCCACCAAAAGCTCTACCAGGCCCAAGGCGTGGCTCGCATTCCCATGGAGGCTTACATTCAGGATGTCGTGGCTTACCTCCACGAGTCGTATGTGTTGCCCCAGCCCATCAGCTTTGAGTTAGAGGTGGAGCCGATTGAGTTGGACGTGACCCAGGCGGTGCCCCTGGGGCTGATCATCAACGAGGCCATCACCAATGCCCTCAAGTACGCTTTTCCCGCTGGACGGGAGGGGAGCGTGCAGGTGAAGTTGGGTGCGTTGAGCGAAGGGGTATATGAGCTGGTGATTGCCGATGACGGCATCGGCTTACCGGCTGATTTCGATCCTACTCAGAGCCGGTCCTTGGGCATGACGCTGATGTATGGCTTTAGTGAACAGCTCGGGGGGCAGCTCCAGATTAGGGGTCAATCGGGAATGAGTCTTCGATTACTCTTCCATGACGAGACGCACACGGTCAAGGCCTACGCATAAATAAGTATCGACTTCTCTTGGGATAGAGGGATTGTGGTTTTGGGCAATTGCCATTGCTAGTTGGCTCGGAATCTATTGTGCATGAGTTGCTTATCTTTACAAACGCGGGCAAAAGCTACTTGATAATGGAGTCAATCATTGCCTGCTATCAGTTTTGATTAATAAACTGTAAACCGAATCTGGCCTGCCATGCGCTACGCTCTCTTGGTCTTGTCAGGAATGCTGGCTGGTCTCTTGCTGCCTGCATCCTCAACCGCTCAACCGCTTACAATAGCACAGGCAGATAGCCTGCGATTGCTCTTACGAAACAACTATGCCGATACTAACCGAGTAGGAGCGTTGCTAGGGTTGAGCAGTCATTATCAGGGGCGGACCCTCAACTACGGCAATAACCTGGACACCGCCCTAGTGCTGGCTAATCAGGCGCAGGCCCTGAGTCACCAACTCCACTATAGCAACGGACACCAGGATGCAATCATCCAACAAGCCAGGATCTATATCAAACAGGAGCAATATAGCAAGGTGCAACAATTGATGCGAAGCGGGAATGCACTAACCCGCATCCGGCTGCTACTGGAACTGGGCAAGAACAAGCTCCGACCAACGTATTCCCGGGAGGCCAATCTGGATAGTGCCCTGTGGTATTTTAACCAGGCCGAACAAGTAAGCAATCGAATTGGCAGTCAGTCCTGGCAGCAGGAAAGCCAACTGCTAACCGGCGTTGCCTATGTGTTCAAAGGCGATTGTGAGCGGAGCAAGGTCTGGTTCATGCGGGTGATCGATGCGCGCCAACAGGCAGGTGACCGGGCGGGTGAGCTGCGGGCCTGGTTGCGGTGGGCAACGACTCAATATACACTATGGAAATGCTATGATAGCGTAGATATACAAAGCCGAGCCTTCGTATTGGCCCGTCAGCTTGACGACAAGCCCCGGGAGGCCTTTCTGTTGTTAATGGTTGGAACTAAACGTTCGATTGAAGGCAACCAGAGACAAGCCGAGCAGGAAGGGCTGAAGGCCTTGGCCATTCAAAAGTCCATTGGTTATCCGGCACTCAACCGGGCTTTCCACGCGCTGGTGGAGGAAAACAATTATCTGCAACACCTATTTCTTTTCAACCTTTTAAACGCTAATAGTGTGTTAGCCCATATTATAGAAACAACTCCTAATGTGACTAAAGAGGTATTCTACAAATTGGCCGTGGTCAGGGACCTGGAGCGCAGTGGCCTGCGTGAAGACCTGGACTGGCCCTATTTTTGGCTGGGAAACAGCTACTATGAACTAGGGCAGTATGGCAAGGGAGTAGCCTACTATCAACTGTCTTTAGCCGTGAGTCATCGGAAGGGAGAAGTGGCTGTATACGCAGGAATGATCAGACGAATGGCCGAGTCGCTAACGAGAGAGGGAAAGACACACGAGGCCCTACAGTTATTAAAAAACTTTACCCGACAACAACTTCCCATAGATTACGCAAGTAAAATGAATATTGCAGCCGCCTTTGGGCAATGCTATTCAGCCCTTAGACAGTACAAACTGGCCGAGCAGTATTACCTGGAATCCGTTGCCTGGAATGAAAAGACTGAAGGGACATTTATTGCCTGGTTGCAACTTAGTAAGTTTTACGTGGCTACGGCTCGATACGCCAAAGTGGCCCCGTATCTCAGGCGACTAGCAACTCATGCTGGAGTAATGCCAGCTCCTGAAAAATTGCAACTGATGCAGTTGCAGTTAAAAGTGGACTCTGCCCAGGCCAACTACCCCGCAGCCCTTCACCTCTACCAGGGCTACACGGCCCTGAAAGACTCCCTGTTCAATGAGACTATTCATAAACAAATGGCTGAACTCGATATCCAATACCAGATCAACCAGAAAGAGCAGGCTCTCCTACTCCGCCAGAAGGACATTATCCTGCTTCGTTCTGAAGGCAAAAACCAGCAAACTCAGCGCGATACCCTCATCGGTGGTACCTTGTTACTATTCTCATTATTGGGGCTGGGCTACAACCGCTACCGGCTTAAACAGCGCAGTAATTTGCTGCTGGAAGTGCAAAAACAAGAACTGCAAGCGCAACAGAAAGAGATTCACTCCAAGAATGACCACCTCTCCCAACTGCTGGGGGAGAAGAATTCACTTCTAATCCAAAAGAATGACTTACTCCTGAAGCAGGAGAGGCTCCTGGAAGAAAAGCAGAGGCTCTTACGCGAGATTCACCATCGCGTCAAAAACAACCTCCAGATCGTAATGAGTTTGCTTAACTCCCAAGCCAGCTACCTCTCTGACGAAAGCGCCTTATCGGCTATTCAAGAGAGCCAGCACCGGGTGCAGGCCATGGCCCTGATCCACCAAAAGCTCTACCAGGCCCAAGGCGTGGCTCGCATTCCCATGGAGGCCTATATCCGGGAGATGGTGGCCTACCTCCACGAGTCGTATGATTTGCCCCAGCCTGTCTATTTTCAGTTCGCCATTGACTCCATTGAGTTGGATGTAACGCAGGCGGTCCCGTTAGGCTTAATTATTAACGAGGCCATCACCAATGCCCTCAAGTACGCTTTTCCCGCTGGACGGGAGGGGAGCGTGCAGGTGAAGTTGGGTGCGTTGAGCGAAGGGGTATATGAGCTGGTGATTGCCGATGACGGCATCGGCTTACCGGCTGATTTCGATCCTACTCAGAGCCGGTCCTTGGGCATGACGCTGATGTATGGCTTTAGTGAACAGCTCGGGGGGCAATTGCAGATCAGCGGTCAACCAGGACTGAACATGCGTTTACGATTCCAAGATGAAGCGAACACTATCAGCCCTCTCGTATAATAACAGGTATCCATTCACTTTAAGACAGAGGAGTGGTGCCATAACTGGCAAAAGTGACGCCGTATTTAGTTTTCTTACTATACTCATATGGAATAATTATCATACAGAAACATCATTTTCATTGATCTCAAGTATATAGAATAAAATATACACATCGGTTACAAAAATGTCAAATCATACGTATTGCCTTATTTGTTGCCAATCTACAATCAGTGTAACATGAAATATTTATGATAAAATTTTCAGTGATAAGAGTGTAGTTTTTATGCATAAAAGTTAAGTTAAAATAGTGCCAAACAGTCATTAAAAATCGCTGGTTCGCTTACTGTTAATTACAGAAATGAATGTTTTTAAATTTATTTAATTAGCCCTTCCAACCCTTCACAAGCCGATAAGCTCTTAATAGTGCGTGCCCGGGACGTACAGTTCATTTTTATCTTTTCAGTTTATTTCTTTTATGAAACGCATCCTCATTTATGTGTTTGCCCTAACGGCATTCATCAACTCGTCATGTAAAAACGAGTCCATCAATCCGCCAATGCTAACAACAGGCATTTTACTCAACGATTCATTTTCGACCAGTACCAATGGCTGGGTAGGGGGCTACACCGATTATTCAGCAGCCCAGGATAGCTTAATTAAGTTCAAATTTGAGCATACTGGATTACCCAAACCTCTTAATGTAGCTCAGAAATCACTGCGGCTATACGGGGAAAATCGCAGCGATGACCTGTTCATGTACGTGAATCGAAAGCTTTCCAATTTAGTCCCAAACAAAGAATACAGTTTACTCTTCGAGGTGGAACTGGCTTCCCTTTATCCAGCCAATGGGGTTGGAGCGGGTGGTAGCCCAGCAACGAGTGTCGTGCTAAAAGCGGGGGCTTCGATCATTAAGCCTGAAAAGGTGAAAGAAGGCAGCTACTACAAATTGAATCTGGATAAAGGAAATCAGGTCGAAGGGGGTAAGGACTTGTTGGTTATTGGCAACATGGCGAATGGCAAGGATAAAGAGGAGTACACGTTAATTCAACGTTCCAATGCCGGTAAACCATTCAAAGTGAAAACAGATGCTAAGGGCGAAGTCTGGGTGATTATCGGCACAGACTCCGGTTTTGAGGGTAACCAATCCATTTATTACAATCGAATTAAAGTAACTGCACTTTAATTGACAGTGCTTCCAGAGTAAGTAGACAAAGTCGTTTGGAATTAATCCAGCGGCTTTGTTTTATTAAGTATAATCCCACATCAGTATGAATACATATTTAATTCATGAGTGAGGATTTATACTTCCCAGCAACGTTGATCACTTCTGTTAACAGTAAATCGTAGGAAACTCAGTGGCCCTGCCAAATAATTACAAATTGTTTTAATACATGGATCATTGGCTGAGTTGAATTAAGTAGGCAGTATATGCTTTTACCAATAGTTTTTTATTTATTCAAGAAATTGGGCTTAATAGATATCATTAAATATACCCAATTGGCCGTAAGTTGAGCGTTTTGAACATTTTTTACAGGTTTAGACGCCAGACTTGGTGTAGCAAAGAAAGTGCAATAGCCACTCTCACAGTTAATCGCTTTCGATAAGCTGTAATTCGCAACCAGATCTACTTCCGTACCCAGATTGCGGTTATATTGATTGTTGTCGGTGCTGATTATCTGGTTCGGGATAGAGAATTGGTGTGCATCTAAGGTTAGCGTTATTTTGTCTCCGAAATTGTAGCGAGTCTTCAGGTAAAAGTCGACGAGTCCATTCCGAAGGCCAAATCCATCGGAGACATAAAAAAAGTCCATATACCCCCAGAATTTATGAGGGGTACCATAGAGGGGGTCAAATCGTCTATTTTTAATTTCAGACCCGCCGCCCGACGTATAGTCTATACCTAACCCAAGATTGAATTTAGGAGCTAACTGGTAGGATGTATACATAGTTAGTAAATAAGCGGACAGATCAACCCCATCCTGATCTCTACCAAACTGGTAATATGCACTACCGGTTAAAGAGATTCGCTTAGCAGCGATCGCTGAAATATAACCACCTGCCGTAACACGGTTCCAAACTCCCCTTGTATAAACACGACTCTGGTTATTGATCGTTTCGTATTTATTAAAATCATCCTTTACGCCCAGAAGCGAAGCCCTGCCGTTCTTAAATTCACGACCTATATAGAGAAATTGCAGCGATTTGTACAGGGTGCTTATACCGTTGCTACCCGCCGGGTACCCTGTTGGAACGCCGTTGTAAATAGTCCCGATCTTACCCTCTTTATTTTGGTTAAATGCCCCACCCAAATGGATTGCCCAGTCTTTATTACGCCACTTAAGCACGGCTGCATCATGACGGCGACCCTGTTGCAGCCAGTCCAGATTGCCCAGCAACCGGCTGTCGTCGTAAAGAAGTTCCTGCCGTCCAATCTTCAAGGTTAGTTCGGTTGAGGTTGAGCCCGTATCCACTAGTGAAATTTCTCCCCAAGCTTCGTGAACCATAAGGCCATTATGAATCTCGGAGGTGATCTGATTGATGGTGGAGGCATCCTGGCCCCACACGCGTACGTCCTGTAACGCAGTAAAAAATTTGTACCGGTACCCAGTATAGCCAACGTTGAGCCGAGTACGCTGAGACGTAAAAATGGCAGGTTGCGTCAGTTTGGGGACTAAAGTGCCTTGTCCATGACGGTATTCGGTACGAGTACGTAGCTGACCATTCAGGGTAAATTGGGCCAGAAGGGATGTGTAGGTAAGCATTAACCACCCTGAATTACATAAAACTCTAAACCAAAAAGGAAATTTCATGAGTCTCCAGCGTTTAGATGAGCTTTAGATAGACAAAAGCTTTATTGCTTATTGACTTAAGTCGAGTAAAGGGAGTGAGAAGGCGTAACAACTGTACATGGCTACTTTCAGACACTTGCGGCTGATTTGACATAAAGGTTTCGTTTGACTCCGTCGTTACGTTAATTACCGTATCTAAACCCCACGGTAAATCATCTTTGTAAATAAATCAGGATCAATAACATAAGTACCCCATTTCGCATCGTACGACTTTGTGGGTTTACTAGCCACTACTTCTTTCAGTGATCGCCCCTGCTTTTTTGAGGACTCAATTTTGGCCGTTATATCTTCGAGCATATCTCGGTATTCGATCATCTGCTCTTTATTGCCCACCGGACCATGACCAGGGACAATAATTGTTTTAGCTGAAACGTGCTGTAAATTACCGTTGGCTGCTCGTATCATTCCTTTTATGTTGCCGCCCGAGTTATGGTCAATAAAGGGATAATGTCCATTCCACCAGGTGTCGGCTACATGCAATACGTCCGCATTCTCAAAGTGAACGGAAGTGTCACAATCGGTGTGGGCGGGACCATAATGGTGCAACTTAATGGTGTCACCGTTCATGTGTAAGGTATGCTCATTTTCAAATAGGATGGTGGGTAGTGCACCTTTAGGCGCTGGTGTGAAGGTATGATTCCAATCCTCCACCCGAATGGTTTTCATCAGGTTTGCCCTGGTTTTTGCGTGCGCAACTATCGTAGCACCGGTCTGGTGTATCCATTCATTTCCACTGGCGTGATCAAAATGCCAATGCGTGTTTATTAAGTGTTTTACGGGTTGGTCACTAATGCCCGCCAGTGCTTTTTTGATCTTGTCTTTCGATACACTAATGCCGGCGTCAATCATCAATTTCCCTTCAGGCCCCGAGAAAACAATGATATTGCCGCCTGATCCTAGGAGTACACTGATGTTCTCCTGTAACTTTTGCACGGTAATGGGGGTTTTGGCTGCCGCAGTGATAATGACGGTTACGGGGCTAACGGCTTTTACTATCTCCCAGTCTTCATAAAGAAAACTGGCTGTGAACATTCCGGTAGTGGCCATGAAGTTTCTGCGTGAGATTTTGCTGTCCTGATTTTTCATTGCTAGCCTTTTTAAAAGTGATAAAAAATGAGTGAATATTACGATCACTAGATGCCCAAGAAGAGTACGAATTGGCGCTTTGGGTCAACGAAGTATCAAACCCGTAGAGCATAGGCATTGACCTTACTCGGACATTTGACATTATACGTCTGCTCAGGCCTTCGAAAAAACAGTGCCTAATTAGCTGGCTGATGACTGTTTAGACCATAAAAGGCATCTGGACGCTAGAAATGAATTTTTTGATCTCCTTATCTTTAGATAGATGATTTTGGGAAGCGACCCTATACTCCACCCAAATGGGGAACTCCACTGGCAACGCTACATTTCTCCAAGGAGGTAGAGGTACCGAGCAACGGCGGGAAACCTATTGGACCAGTATCTTGTCAGTCTAGTCCGCGCCAGTAAGCAAGGGGTTTGTGACTTCTACAATCGTTGCAGGAATCAACTAAAATTATCCAACAGCTAGTATTTTCACTGTTTGTATGAGCTTTTCTGAGGGGTAGCAGTTGATACAAAAGCGCAGATTTTATAGTCACTAACCAACCACTTTAGCTGGATTATGAGGTAATTTTTTCTCAACATCAGTATTAAACCAACGCTGGCTTAGATGATAGATAAACGAACTATTAGACTAAACTCCAATACCCTACCCAATGCGTTTCTCGTAAAAAAGCTATTCTTCATACTCCTATTCGATAAAGGTAATCTGACATCTATCTTGGTTAAATGTTTCCGTCAGTTCCTCTAGCTCCAATTTTCCGGATAACTACTTTGCCAAGTATCCAAGGTAATGGACAAAACTCCAAAATGAGTCAAAAATAGAATTGGATATTGGTTGAGAACTCCACTAATCAATAAATGAGGCAATCATATATAAGCCTTATTATGAGATAGTTAGAAAAGAAAATAGCTGTGATTGTTCTTGGCATATGGCTTGGCACCCGTTTTGGTTTACGTTGAAAGGGGGAGTTGAACAATCAGGATTAGACCTGTTAGACTACATAAGAGAGCTAGCCTCGTGTGGGATTTAGGATGAAGCAAAGGACACCATTCCTTCTTCTTCGAATCGTTGGTTTTCAATACTTCCCTACAAACAAATTTTTCAATAGTTACAAAACGACTACAACTATGAAGCAATGCCATTTCTTTACCACCGGGTCAGAAGATCACCCATTTAAATCAAATAAATATAGTCGACCGCTTTTGTTTACATTGCTTGTGTCACTGTGTTCGTTGATCACTCAAGTCGATGTGGTTGCCCAGGGGAAAGAGTATACCACGGACCCCCATTTAACGAAAGAGGTACGTGCGTTTTTGAAAGTAGTAAATGCTGGCCCCCTCCCCGAGACGTTTCCACCCAGAGAAGCCAGGAAGTTACTGGAGAATGCACAAGCCTCCGTAAAAGTAGACCTGTCAGGCATTGACGTCTCCGAGAAAACGATCACGGCTGATGGATACACTATAAAACTTAACATCGTTCGCCCTAAAGGGGTGAAGGGTGAGTTGCCTGTGTTCATGTTTGTTCACGGAGGAGGTTGGGTATTAGGCGATTTCCCGACGCATGAGCGGATGGTACGTGACCTGGTGGTGCTATCGGGAGTTGCGGCCGTGTTTGTCAATTACACCCGCACCCCGGATGCTAAGTTCCCCCAGGCTATCAACGAGATTTATGCCGCCACAAAGTGGGTGGCTGAGCACGGCAAGGAGATCAATGTAGACGGAGGCAATATGGCTGTGGTGGGCAATAGTGTAGGTGGTAATATGACGGCTGTTACCGCTATTCAAGCAAAAGAGAAACATGGGCCCACCATTAAGTTGCAGATTATGATGTGGCCAATATTAGATGCGGACTTTAATACAGAGTCCTACAAAGAGTTTGGAAAAGACCGGTATCTGGCTACATCGACCATGAAGTGGATGTATGATATGTACATTCCTGACCCTAAGGATCGTAAGCAAATCCATGCCTCACCCCTCCAGGCAACTATAAAACAACTGGAAGGACTTCCCCCCGCTTTAATTGTGGTAGACGAAAATGACGTTCTTCGGGATGAAGGGGAGGCCTACGGACGAAAGCTCAACGAGGCTGGCGTAAAAGCGACAACAGTCCGCTATAATGGTATGATTCATGACTTTGGATTGTTAAACGGGCTAGCGGAAATTCCAGAAACGCGTTCCCTGTTTATCCAGGCCGCAGCCGAGTTAAGAAAGTATTTGTTGCCGGGCGGAGTCACTATAAAATAGATGTCCAGGGTTTGTTCATTTAATTAAAAAACGGCAGTAGAACCCAATATGGTTTTACTGCCGTTTTAACTTTACTTAGCGAGTACTACACAACTAAAAATCATAATGATACCGTCTCAACCAATCAAAGCGCTCTTTTTAGATATTGGTGGTGTCCTCTTAACGAACGGCTGGGATCGAAACGCTCGGTACCGGGCAGCCCAACTCTTTAGTCTGGACTACGAACAACTCAATGAGCGACACCATCTAACATTCGACACCTATGAATCTGGCAAACTAAGCCTGGAAGAGTATCTTAAGCGAATTGTTTTTTATGAAAATCGGTCTTTTTCGGAAGGAGAGTTTACCCGCTTTATTATGGAGCAGTCTCAGCCATTTCCAGAGATGATTCAATTGGTGAAAAATTTGAAACAGGAACATGGGTTAAAACTGCTGGCCATCAATAACGAAGGACGTGAGATCAATGCGTATCGTATTCGCCAATTCGGCCTCGACACGTTTTTCGATGCGTTTGTATCATCGTGTTACGTACACCTGCGCAAACCTGACACGGATATTTTCCAATTGGCTTTGGACATAGGGCAGATAGACCCTAGCGAAGTTGTGTATATCGACGACCGGTTGATGTTTGTTCAGGTCGCCCAAAGGTTGGGGATGCACTGCATCGAGCATACCAGTTATGAGTCCACACGTGAAAAGCTGATTTCCTTGGGATTAACCCAAAGTAATCAGCCATAACAAGTAAAACGTGTGATTTATACGTCAACTTACAAGCCCTGGACCCACCAGGATAATACCCGGTTTAGTTAACGGACTTACCGGTCAGTTGGGAGTCGATTACCGGTTATTAAACTATATATACTCCCTGCCTGGCGGCACGATTACGACTTGCCCAGTAAACCAGGGCCTGTTGGGCAGCGTCTATGTTTCCGTCCTGATTGTTCCATATACTCAGCGCGGGTTGCTGAATGGCTCTACTGAACGAAAAAGTCAACGCCCACGGTAATCGCTCCTTAAATAGACTGTTCATCGCATAGAGACGGCTGGTTGCCAGCTCGGGTGATTGGCCGCCCGACAGAAATGCGATGCCTGCCACCGCAGCGGGCACCGTTCTCAATAAACAGGTCACGGTTGCATCGGCTACCTGATTTTTAGTGGGCTGTTCGGGATGATCTTTCCCCGCCAATACCATGTTAGGTTTCAGCAACATGCACTCAAACTTGACATGCTGCGTATATAATTGATCAAAAAGCATTCTTAGCACCCCCTCGGTCACGGCAAAAGAGCGCTCCAGTGTATGAGTGCCCTCCATAAGGACTTCGGGTTCCACAATGGGCACCAGTCCAACCTCCTGACACAATGCTGCATAGCGGGCCAGCGCATGAACGTTAGCTTCCTTACACGCTCTCGTTGGCAGGCCCTCGCCAATGGAAAACACCGCCCGCCACTTGGCAAAACGGGCGCCCAACTGTGCATAGTCTGCCAGTCGTTCGCGGAGCCCGTCAAGTCCTTCGGTAATTCTTTCTGCTGGAAAGCCCGCCAAATTCTTTGTACTCAGATCGACTTTTATACCTGGAATGATGCCTGCCCGGCCCAGAACTTCAACAAATGACGTGCCGGCCAGTGTACGCTGCCGAATCGTTTCGTCGTACAAAATGGCTCCGCTAATACTCTCACCCAATCGGGGTGTTGTGACTAGCAACTCCCGGTAGGCCCGCCGGGTTTCTTCGGTCTGGGGAATACCCAGTTCCGCGAATCGACGGTTAGCGGTCGATGTGCTTTCGTCCATCGCCAGTAAGCCCTTGTTGTCCGCGACGAGGGCCCTGGCTGTTTCGATTAATAGGGGTATATTCATCCGATCAGGCTTTCCATGTCCAGTTACGAATCTCAGGCATGTCTTCTCCATATTGGTCGATGTATTGCTTGTGCTCGATAAGCTTATCCGTCAACAACTGTTTCAAGTACGCTCCTTTGTTGCCCAGTTGGGGAAGGCGGTCCAGTAGATCTATAACCAGGTGAAAGCGATCCAGCTTATTCAGTACCGTCATATCGAAGGGTGTAGTAATAGTGCCCTCTTCCTGATAGCCATGAACGTGTAGGTTAGGATTGTTGATGCGGTTGTAGGTTAGCCGATGAATCAGCCAGGGGTAACCGTGAAACGCAAAAATAACGGGCTTGTCCTGGGTGAAAAGAGCATCATAATCTGCGTCGCTCAGGCCATGGGTATGTTGGGTAGGGTGCTCCAGTTTCAACAGATCAACAACGTTGATGACCCGAAATTTCAGGTCGGGCAAATGCGCTCGCAGAATCGATACGGCCGCTAATGTTTCGAGCGTCGGTACATCGCCACAGCAAGCCATAACGGCATCCGGTTCGACGCCATCGTCGTTACTGGCCCAAGTCCAGATGCTGATACCTTCGGTACAATGCTTTATGGCAGCCTCCATGTTCAACCACTGGGGGGCCGGGTGTTTGCCCGCCACCATCACATTAACGTAATGCCGGGAGCGCAGGCAATGGTCCATTACCGACAACAAACAGTTCGCATCGGGTGGTAAATACACGCGTACGATACTGGCTTTCTTGTTGATCACGTGATCCATAAAGCCGGGGTCCTGATGCGTAAACCCATTGTGATCCTGCCGCCACACGGTGGACGTCAGCAGGTAATTTAGTGACGCAATTGGTCGGCGCCACGGGATTTCGAGCGTCATTTTCAGCCACTTGGCATGTTGATTAAACATCGAATCGACAATATGGACGAATGCTTCATAGCTATTAAACAATCCATGCCGACCTGTCAGCAGGTATCCCTCGAGCCAGCCCTCACACTGATGTTCGCTGAGTATTTCCATGACACTGCCATTGAGGGCCAGAAACTGGTCATTTAGAGTAGTTTCGGCATTCCATTGTCGATTCGTGGTTTCAAAAACGGCTTCCAGACGATTCGAAAGGGTTTCATCGGGGCCAAAGACCCTGAAATTTCGCGACTCCTGATTTAACTTGATAACATCTCGTAAGAATTGCCCCGCTACATAGGTAACACTGGCCTCGCTGGCCCCCGGCGACGGTACATTGACGGCGTACCCGCTGAAGTCAGGCATGTGCAAATCCTTCAGCAATAGCCCCCCATTGGTCTGAGGGTTCGCCCCCATCCGCCGGTCACCGGTCGGAGCCAACTCTGCCAGTTCTGGTCTCAGTCGCCCTCGCTCATCGAACAACTCGTCAGGTTTGTAGCTTTTCAGCCAGCTTTCCAGTTGCGCCAGATGCTCAGGGGGCGTACTGGCCGACACCAATAAAGGAACCTGATGTGCCCGGAAGGTGCCTTCGTTGGGTAGTCCATCAATAACCTTTGGCCCTGTCCAACCCTTGGGTGATTTTAATACAATCATCGGCCACCGAGGCCGGGTCGACTGATGTTGACTTCGGGCATTCCGCTGAATCTCACCGATTTGCGTGATCGCCTGGTCCATTGTGGTGGCCATGGCCTGATGCATCCGTTCGGACTCGTCACCTTCCACATAATAGGGTATCCAACCATAGCCCCTAAGCAACTGGTCTAATTCCTCAGGGCTAATGCGCGCGAATACGGTCGGATTGGAAATTTTATAGCCATTCAGGTGTAGGATGGGCAATACCGCCCCATCGGAAATTGGATTGAGAAACTTATTGGCGTGCCAGGCCGTCGCCAGAGGCCCGGTTTCGGCTTCGCCATCGCCGATGACACAAGCCGCGATCAAGCCCGGATTATCGAAGACCGCCCCAAATGCATGACTGAGTGAATAGCCTAACTCGCCCCCTTCGTGAATCGAACCGGGGGTCTGTGGGGAGGCATGGCTCGAAATACCCCCCGGAAACGAGAACTGTTTGAACAACTTCTTCAATCCGGCTTCATCGGAGCTAACAGCCGGGTAAACTTCGCTGTACGTCCCCTCCAGGTAGGTATTGGCGACCACCGCCGGGCCACCATGACCGGGTCCGGCAATGTACATCATGTTGAGGTCATACTTCCTGATGACCCGGTTCAGGTGCACATAAATGAAATTCTGTCCCGGCGTAGTACCCCAGTGCCCCAGTTGCATATGCTTGACGTGAGCCAGTTCAAGGGGTTTTCGCAACAGTGGGTTGTCTTGCAGATAAATCTGGCCAACGGATAAATAGTTGGCGGCCCGCCAATAGGCATTCATCCGCTGACATTGCTCCGAAGATAAGGGCATATCCCCCTGGCTTTCCATGTTTGATTGTCGATTAATATTGGGTTCCATAGTTGAGTTAGCTGGGTTGAAAAACTGGTGTTAGGCAGTGCGTAAAGAAGAGCTGCGTGGTATTGTCGTTATGAATTATCGCATCAACTGGCATAACTCCGTTAATCCGTTAAGAGCTGGCTCACCAGTTGGGCGATCATCACTTCTTCGTTAGTTGGAATAACACGGACAGCGACTCGGCTTTCATCGGTCGAAATCACTGGTGAATTGGCTGCGTTGCGCTGTTGGTTCAGTTCAATACCTAAGAAGTTCAGTCCGTCGCAAATGCGGGTTCGGATTTCGGCGGCATTTTCACCAATTCCCCCCGAAAACACCAGCGTATCCAGTCCACCGAGGACGGCTGTAAACGCTCCGACCCATTTGCGGGTTTGATAGCAAAATAGTTCGACGGCCTCTGCCGCCCGAACATCAACGGATTGCTGTTTTAGCAAATCGCTCATGTCCGAACTCGTTTCCGATATACCGAGCAAACCGGATTCATGATTGATCAGGTGGTTGAATTGTTGGGGCGTCAATGGCTCCGATTGCATCAGATACCAGGCTACCCCCGGATCAAGGTCACCGGGGCGGGTGCCCATCGGCAAGCCGCTGGTGGGCGTAAACCCCATACTCGTATCGACACTTTTACCATCCCGAACGGCCGACAAACTTGCCCCACTACCCAGATGCGCCAGTATGATACGACCTTGCAGGGAGTGCTTCCTTCCAGCAATCCGGCCGAGTTCCTGAAGCAAATACGCATACGACAAACCGTGAAACCCGTAGCGGCGTATTCCTTTCGCATCGAATCGTCGGGGAATAGGCAGAAGTTGAGCAACGCGGGGCATCGTGCGGTGAAACGCGGTATCGAAACAGGCAACCTGAAGCAGGTGCGGATGGCGCTTTTGAAACGTTTCAATCAGCTTCATTTCGCTGGGCAGATGATCGGGATCATAAGCACTAATTCGGCGTAGTTCGTTTAACAACTCCTGCGTAATGTATGCCGGCCCCTGATGCTCCATACCCTGTACGATCCGATGCCCGACCGCCCTTATCCGGTCAAAAATGGGTTGTTTTTCCAGCCAATCGATTAGGAAGTCCACGATTGATGAACAGTTGATGGCATTGACCGGAATACGGGACGAATGATGGGTAACAGGATCGGTAAATGTTAGCGTTGTTCCTGGCAAACCAATGCGGTCAATGCACCCGTAAAGGCCCCGGTTTGAAAAGTCACCTCCATTAAATACTTCAAACTTAATGCTCGACGAACCGCCGTTAACGGTTAAGATCTGCTTAGTTGGTGTGATCATGAGTTACGGGGTTCTACGACTAACTGTAACCCGAGCGCTTCCAGTTTAGCCCTGGTGGACGGATAATCTACATGACAAATACCTGTAATAACCAGACTATTAGCCACACTGATGAACGTAGGCTGATCGTCAATATAGACTACCTGACTAACGGGAGCCTGCGCAATGTCGAGGGCGATTCGAAAGATATCGGCGTCGGGTTTGCGGAAGTGAACGAAGGATGAAGAGATCCACGAATTCGTTTAGTCTAAACGTTTGAACTCGGTGGACGTTGAGTTGGCGGCCTTCATTAATCACCATCGCTATTTTTAACCGGTACGTCTCCTTTAACTGGCGGACCAGCGCGACCATGTCGGGGTAAGGTCTTGACTGTGCGAACTTGAACTCCCGAAAAGTATCCATCGTGAACGAGCGGGGTTCGTAAAACATGACCCGACTGAGGTATTTGTTCATTGTGAACTTGCCTATTTCGTACGTATCAAAGGTTAGTTGATGCCGTTCTTCTAATTCCATCAGGTCCAGACCAAATGTCTCGGCGGCCAGCTTACAAAATTGCTGACTCCATACGTTCGTCAGCAATACACCACCAATGTCCAGGAATAAGGTTGTGATGAGTTGGCTTCTTTCTGCTGGGTTTTGCATGCTCATTTTAGGTTAAAAAGCGTACAGATGTCAGCCCCTGAAGTACGCCAAAAGAGAAATGGTTAAAGCAGGATTGCCAAAGAGCGGAGCCATAGAAGAGCCAATTGTTTATGCGAACTGATGATTAATACCACGACCAGATAGAGGAGCACTTCGTAATCTTATTTCTAAACGTTGGCATGAATGTCGATATATTGGCTGGGTTGCAGTAACAATGCCTTCTTGAAAATTGACTTTACGAACTTAGCCCCATTCTCCCTTCCCCCAGCAAATTGTACCACTTGCTGAGTCAACTTTACTCAGAATGGACCGGTTACTACGGCTCAAATGAGAACGGATAATCGAAGTCAAACGGGATTGGGTCAATTTCCCATGAAACTGTTGCCCGCCCACAAAGAGAGTAGGCGTATTGGTTACCCCAAGCCGATGGCCTTCCTGCTGATCCGTTTCTATGCATAGCCGTAGTTGTTCATCGTCTAAATCTTTGATGAATTGATTGTAGTTCATACCTAAATAGATGGCCAGGATGGAAAGAGTGGTACGATTAATAGCGGGCTGGGTGAATAAAGCCTGGAACATAGGCAAAAAATACCCTTGCCGACGAGCCGCTTCGGCGGCTAACGCAGCCAGAGTCGAGGATTCATTTCGAGGATTGGGGAAATAGCAAAAGGTATACGTTAGCTGACCAGTAAACGCATTGAAAACGGTATCAAGAAGCTCCCTGGTGGCACGGCAACGGGAACAGGCGAAGTCAACAAACTCAATCAACTCTACGGCGTTTCCCAATGCGTGGGTTTCCGTGGGAAATTTGTTTGATAGTGAATGCATAGAAGTTAGTAAAAAGTGGCGCTTAATGAAGGGAAAGAAATAATAAACGGCAGGGGTTAATTAAGTGAGTGAAAAGCGTAAAGTGCTGACAGATCTATAAGCTTCTGCGAGCGATGCAGATGAATACTTACCTCGCCCATGTAATACCGAATCCCTACTATTTTTCCCTGATGAATCCGGTAGAAATGGGTAAATGGGGCTGTGTACCAGAGGCCATTTACTTCGTGCCGAAACTGGTATTCACCAACAACGATTCCGCCAACTGGGGAGCCAATAATTTCGTTAACGATTTCATGCCAATCCGGGTAGACACTGTTAATTTCCCGCATGTACTGGTCATAGAAGTCCTGGCCTTCGTAGACACCTTCACAAGGGTGTCCACTAGCCAGTTTCCACAGACAGCGAGGGTGGATAAACGAAGCATCGGATTTCAGAATCCAGTCATTAAGCAGACGAACATGAAGATCGCCAACCAATGTAGCAAGAGAAGGGCCAAATAGGCTGCGGAGAAAGTCGGCCAGTAACTTCATGATGAATGAATGGTTTTAAGGTGTTACCAGTAGCAAGCAACAGAAGGGCCAGGGCAGTCAAGTATCTCGACTTAAGCCAAAAAACCTGCCTGATGAATAAGAGTGTGGCTGAGATAGCTACAATTATGAAAATGTTAATACTCTAAATATCAGTATGTTATTTATGTATATGTAGAGAAATCGTCAGTATTCTGCCAGTAAAAATTCAATACTGATTCTATTGAGATATTTCTTTGATTTAAGAATAGTATACCGTTTTAGTTCTATTTGCGTATGGGAACTCTACTTGAATGGAGATGAATTGATGGAGTCTCCAATTATTATAGAGTTTTTCCGAAATTGACTTATCCAGCCATTATCAACTGAAATAGTTTTAATGCCATTTTTGGCGGCTGAACGTGGCTTTAACCAGATGTTGTCAATCTGTACGATTTCTGGCACTTTTTTTCTTACCCCTTATTTAACCCGCTTCATCTATTAGAGTGCGGGTGTATTGAGATTTTAGAATTTTTTACTCTCTCATAAAATACCTTTTTATAACTAATCAATTCATAGTTAACCTGTTGAATCGTATGAAAACTGATGCAGACGTACAGAGCGATGTTTTAGAAGAATTGCTCTGGGAGCCTTCCCTCAATGCAGCCAATATTGGCGTTGCTGTTACAGATGGTGTAGTAACCCTGAGCGGTCAGGTAGACAATTACCTCGAAAAGTATAATGCTGAGCAGGCTACCAGGCGGGTGGCGGGAGTGAAAGCTGTAGTACAGGACATCGTCGTCGAGTTACCCGGCCGGAATGCTCACACTGATCAGGATATTGCGGAAGCCGCCGTGAACGCGCTTAAATGGAATTCTTCTGTACCATTGGATGCCATCCGTATAAAAGTAGAAAATGGAGTTATAACCCTACAGGGCCAGGTTGATTGGAATTTTAGAAAGAAAGCCGCTGAAGATTCAGTACGTTATCTGGCGGGGACTAAGGGCGTAATAAATTTAATCACGTTAAAACCCACGTTGTCATTCGGTGCTGCCGAGATTAAAAACAGAATCAAAAAGGCACTCGAACGAAATGCGAATGTGGAAGCAAATGCCATCGAGGTCGATGCAGCCGGTAACGAGGCCTTTCTTACTGGAACCGTGCGCTCGTGGAGTGAGTACGACGCAGCCGAGTCTGCGGCTTGGGCAGCTCCCGGTGTCTGGCATGTAAATAACAACCTGAATGTTCTTGTTTAAGGACTTAGTAAAAAGTGTGTGAGTAGGGAGGTTGAGTAAATCGGAAAAAGCAGCCTGAATTTGGGCTGCTTTTTTTATAGAGGACCTTTCAAATTGGAAATGAACGGTGATCCATTCCAATGATCATTACCCGGCAAAAGAGGTTCAATGTTAAGGTCTGCCTGAATTACCCGTTCCAGTTCGACTATAGTTTCGCGAACGACATTAACGTATTCGTCTTTATTTCGGATCACCGATAATCGTTTTAATGTTCGCTCATCGTGAATAAAAAATGTTTGGGCGGCCTGTGATGCTTCGGCAGGGCTGTGTCCAAGCAACGTCAACGCATCGACGCCAAGGCGCAGACTGGTATCGAGCGTCTCGCGATAAATGTGCAGCATACCAGCATTCATTAATTCATAAGCATCATTGCGATTGGTCGACCGCACCAGAATGTGTAGATCAGGAAAGTTTTTCTTAATCATCTCAACTAACTCCAGTCGCTTTTTCTCATTGCTGATTGCGATAACGATCAGTTTAGCGTTGGCCGCTCCTGCTATTTCCAGTAAATCTTGTCGGCAGGCATCTCCATAGTACACGTCAAGCCCTAATCGGCGGAGCCAGTTTACATTGTCACTGTTTATATCCAGTACCGTCGTCCCTATATGATTAGCCTGCAGAAAGCGCCCAACTGTATTTCCAAAATGGCCGTATCCGGCAATAATTACCGGGTTGTCACGGGGCACTATGTCACTCGCGTTGTCATCCGCATTTTTTTTGATCTTTGGTGCAGGTAGGAGAAACTTCTCGGTCAGCAGCATGAGTAAGGGCGTAAGAATCATACTGAACGCCACAACAACCGTTAAAATAGCGGTTAACTCACGGCTTAGGATACCTTCCCTGTTTGAAAAGCTAAACAATATAAACGCAAATTCACCTACCTGACATAACCCGACACTGAAAATAAGACGTTGGTCAATAGATAGGTGAAACATTTTCCCCAATCCATATAACACCGTCATTTTGCAGCCCATTATGCCAAGCACCAGGCCCAATATCAACAGTGGGTTAGCCAATATCAGATTAAAATTGATGGATGCCCCCACAGCCATAAAAAACAATCCCAGCAATAAGGCTTTAAACGGATCAATATCACTCTCCAGCTCATTCCGGTATTCACTGTTGGCCAGCACAACACCCGCCAAAAACGCGCCTAATTCGGGGCTTAAGCCGACTGATGTCATCAGGACGGTAATACCTACAACGATTAATAGTGACGTGGCTGTAAATAATTCCCGCATGCCCGTGCGGGCAACGATACGTAGAATAGGGGAAGTCAGATAGCGTCCAGCAATAATAATGGCCGCTACGGCGCCTAACGAAACCAAAAGTTGTAACCACCCTGGCAGAGGATCAATGAGGCTGGCATTTTCCTGACCGCCATTTCCCTGATTAGTTACCGCTGAGCCAGCCAGAAGAGGAAACAAGGCCAGCATGGGAATCACGGCGATATCCTGAAACAGCAATACAGCAAACGAACTTTGCCCAGCCGCTGTGGGTAACAAGTCTTTTTCATTAAGTGCCTGGAGAACAATGGCTGTTGATGATAAGGATAGAATTAGGCCCAGTACCAAAGCCTGCTTGCCCTCAACACCAAAAAGTATGGCCAGGCCAGCCAGTACCCCGGATGTAACGGCGATTTGCAGACCACCCATACCCAATATAGCACTCCGCAAACGCCATAGGCGGGAAGGCTCCAGTTCGAGGCCTATTACAAACAATAACATGACAACGCCAAACTCAGCAAAACGCATGATAGCAGCTCCTTCATGATCAACGATGTGTAAACAGGCCGGCCCGATGAAAGCACCCGCTAACAAATAGCCTAATGCAGCGCCTAACCCTGCCTTTTTAGCAATAGGCACCATGGAGACTGCTGCGGCCAGAAACACCATCGCCTGAAAGAAAAAGGATTCCTGCATGGTACGTAAGCAGAAAGAGTGAATAAAAAATTAGGTCCGTAGTCGTCGTTTTAATTCTTTGCGGGCAATAAAAATCCGATTTTTCACGGTGCCCAATGGTACAGATAGCTGACGTGCAATCTCGTAATACTTAAAGCCATCCATGTGCAGTTGGAGAGGTTCGCGATATTCTGTCACCAACTGAGCAATAGCTGATTTAATGTCGTCCATTACGGCCTTACTAATGGCTCCATTGGGTAAGGCACCACCGGTCAAGTCGCCTAACTCATGAAATGGTTTTTGAACCAGTACCCGGCGTTTTCGCTTTACCCGGTCACACTGGGTCATGAAGGTGTTGTGCATAATGGTAAATAGCCAAGCCTTCAGGTTCGTGTCAGGCTTGAATGTATACCAGTATCGATAGGCTTTTAACAGGGTATCCTGCACCAGATCTTTCGCGTCTTCAGAATTTTTGGTTATCTGTAGAGCGTACTGGTGCAGTTTGCCCCTAATCTGGGTAATCTGGTGCGTAAAATCGGCGTGTACATCGTTCATTGTCATGGTTATTTTGTTATTGCGATAGGCGCTATTGCGAATGGAATCAGGAAAGTAGCCAGCAGCAACGCTATAAAATCTTTCCACAGACAGCGGGCTGCAGTTGGAATATTGTAGTCCTTTACCTTACAATCGGCTGGTGAGTGGAATAGCGTACCCTACCGTAAAGGAGATGACCCGATTGTGAGACTCTGATGTACTGATGTTCGACAAACCCAATCCGTATCGGCCTTCGACCTGTAGCGAGCCATAACCCAATTTCTGATTAAGACCCAAACCAAATTGCAGACCCCAGTCCGAACGTTTTACTTCATTTTTTCCGTCGCCAAACGTTAATTTGACATCTTTTCCATCCGCTCCCCGGTTCTTACCACCGATGGCATACCCGTAAGAGGGGCCAGCACCCAGATAAATCCGGGTCTGCTTACTCCCTACGCTTAGGCGACCCATCACCGGAATCTCAATGTAATTGACCGTCATTCGATTATTCGTAGCGCGTTGATACCCTTTCTGAGTAAACAGCACCTCGGGTTGCAGCGAAAAAACGCTGAACGGCGAACCAATCAAGACCCCGATGCCACCAACAAACACCCCCCTTGTTCGTGTGTCTTTGTTGTCGGTCTGATCGAAGGCAATACGGGCCAGGTTTATCCCGGCTTTGGGAACCAGTGAGATCTGCCCCCATGTGCTGCTCACTAATCCGGTGAGCAGCAGAACTGTGCATACAAATTTGTTCATGATTAGTTGTTGTTTATTGTTTGAAATAAAGATGGAAGGACGAACGGACCCCGTCCGCAACCACCACCGTCTGGGAAAGATTAGCTACGTTTTTAACACCGTCAAGAGTCGGATAACCGACCACTCAAGCTGTTGGATTTTGGAGTAATACCGCGATAATGTAGGCCAGTACCGACACGACCATGCCGATTAGAAAGGTGAGGTACGCGTAGGACAAATGCCGAAATTTTCGGCTAAGTAATCGTCGAGTCTGATACAGCTCACCTGACATCTGATTGAAGAGGGCTTCTTTGTCATTTGCTCTAAGGTGTTTAACCTGGTTGCAATAGGTTTCCCAGGAGATGCGCTCAAAGGCTGGATCGGTCTTGTCAAAGCTGCCAAAAAACAGGATTGGCTCATCGGTTTGAGCAATTGACCGATTGGTTAGGTGGGTAGGCCGGCTCGCCAGGATGGCAAATGCGATGGTTGCTGAACAAACGATCAGGAGTAGAACGGTTGGACCCAAAAGCATTGAGTTATCGGTCAGATGGCGGAGTAATACGGCTAAAACGATAGAGATGATGATTGAACTGACATGAATCAACAACCCCGCTTTTCGATCAGCTACACCCACCAGATTAACGAAGTTCCGTGACGTTAGCTTGAACGCATCCTCAATATCCCGAAACGACAATCGGTTATCTTCTTTATGATCAGGGCTGGCGGAAGGGATCAGCTTTCGAAGCTTATGATCCAATGCCAACCTGTTTTCGGCCCGTTTTCGGCTATATTCCCGCTGGGCAAACTCGGTATAGAAGGGATGCCTGGTAAAATCATCCAAACATTGGCGTATCCACTGTTCATCTGATAACGTTCGACCTGATAACCTTTCCTGCTCAGCCCGGATCAATTCGGCCTGCTGGACGTAATTTCGTTGCGCCAGATAAAGCCAATAACCGTCGTTAAGCAGTTCAGCCAAGGGCATTTGGGGCGGCTGGGCATCTTCTACTGACTGAATACAGCTTATCACCTGTTCAGTTTTGGCGGCTGGGTAACCGTACTCTTCCAAAAAGGCTTGTGCAATAGCAACACTGTCCGATTTAGTCTCCTGATCAATATTGACGTACTTAATGTCTACAAACCAGGCCGCCAAAAGGAGTACTTCACAAGCCTCGTCGGGTAAAGCCATTATACGAGCCAGTTCCTTACAGGACTTGACAACCTCAAACGCCCGCGTGTAGGTATGGAAATAGCGGTCAGTCGATACGTACTTGTTATAGAGGACAAAAACATATTTTCGGGCCTTCTTAACGATATTTCTATGCCTGTGTCGTCCATGGAGAGGACGCTTTGCTGGGCTGGTCAATCGCGCGGTCGATTCCATATGGTAAGCCTGATTTGTCGTGATGAATACCCATTGTGACGGGGCATCAACTCTATACCAATTGACATACCAATACGAAGCAGCTAACCAGTGTTGCTAAAAAATGCTGTTTATCAGTTAGTTACGCTGAGTCATCAATTTGTCTGTCTGAAACAATTTCCCAAATCCTCCAAAATCATGCGAAAAATTGGACAAAACCCTTCACCAAAATTGGAGAACTATTAAATAGCAGCTATCTGAAACAGTGGTAACCCGATAAAAATACGCGTCCATTCCCCAATGCGATGCATTTTAGAGAGTTCGTATCAACCGTTGGTTTCTGGCATATTACATGGTATGGAAGGTGAACTACCCAATATTCCCGTTTGCCATGAAACACAACTTCTTACTTACTGCCTTATTTTTTCTGAATTGGTTGTGGTATTATCCGCTCACTTGCGCACAGAGTAGCCCCGCCCTTCGATCTGATTCGATTCAATTACAGAATCACCGCTATATCGAGCTATATCGAAGTAATACGGATATGTCCTACCTGTCGCCGAAAGGTGAACTCGGAGCACCCAGCAAGTATGTGCTCAACAGTGAACTGATTGCTAATTTCTTTGTGCTGGCTACGCGTACCTCAAGGCTGGCACTGGCCTTCACCCCCCGTTTCACCGTCCGGATTCGGGATGGTACTTCCTCGCCGGTAGGTACACCCAGTTATCGGGTTGGTCTACGGGCTTTTTACCGACTAACCCATCAGACGGTCCGCTATCACTACCTTGAAGGCCAGGTGTATCACCATTCCAATGGACAGGATGGCGATGCCTTGCGCTTAAATGGAACGTACAACACCGAAACCGGCGATTTTGCGACGAACTATGTACAAGGCCTTTACCAGGGGTACGTATCATCGCCACCATTACGGAACCAACTATAATTTGGGTATCCGCTGGCACGCGCCGTTCTTCCACCACTCTGAAGGCTTGAAAGATCACTATGGATTCACACGTCTGTTAGGGCAGGCTCTTTACCGGCGCTTCCATCGAAGTTCGTCGACGCTAACCACGCTCCATAAATCGTCGGTCACATCGGAATGGTTGCGAATCAGTGGGAAGGCCTCCTATGCCATCAATAAACTGGATGGGTCCAGTTTTACGGATGTTCGAAAACGGCTTAACGCTGAACTTAGCCTTTATTACATTCCGCCATTCGGTCGCGATACGGGCGTGTTTGCTACAGTGGGGTACTACGGAGAAGACCCGTATAATATTTACTTCAATCAGCAATATGGATTCGTTCGGTTGGGCATCACCGTCGGCTACACCCGTTATGACGAAGATGTACGCAAGTAATCATGTTAACCCTCCGATAAACAGTAACCTCAGATTATCATGCAGAACTACTCAAACTTTGCCTTTACAGACCCGGTAAAAAAACTTCAGGAGCGTTTCGGTAGCCGAAGTGCGTATGCCCGTCAGGAAAAGTACGCCTACCTTGATGGCCTTACTGAGCAGGAAACCAGGTTCATTGCTGAACGCGACAGCTTTTATATGGCGAGTATCGGTGAAAATGGGTTCCCCTATATTCAGCATCGGGGCGGCCCAAAAGGATTTGCAAAGGTGATTGACAAAGTCCACATTGGTTTTGTTGATTTCACAGGGAATCGCCAGTACATCTCGGTGGGTAATATCCTGACTCGTCCACAGGTGTCCTTAATTATGGTTGATTACCCCCGACGAGCCCGGTTAAAAATTTATGCCGAAGCCAGTATAATTGAGTTGACTGACCAGCCCGACCTGTTCAATTTACTCGATCCTGCCGACTATCCTCACCGTCCCGAACGAATGATGGTTCTGACCGTAAAATCCTATGACTGGAACTGCCCACAGCACATCACCCCCCGATATACCGCTGAAGAGATAGCGGGAGCAATGGCTGAACGGGATGAATACGTTCAAAGCCTGGAAGCGGAGGTGGCCCGGTTGCGCCAGAGGGTGAACGTTTTATCCTAAATTGGAACCCGATAATCTGAAACTTGTCGAACCCCAGTCTTGTATGACTATCTATTTCGTTTTATGTCCATCCTGACCATCTTGGCCTCCAGCGTAGTGGGTTTAATGTTCAGCAATTCAGCCGCACCACCTCTTCCCCGGATTCGATAGTTTGACATGTTTAAGGCGACCAGAATATTATCCCGCTCGGCCTGATCAAACGGCTTAACTAGACTGAAGGACTGGTTGAGCGAAATAGGCGATGGTGCCGGCATCAAGTTGGCAGCAAGCGGTTCGATTAGGGACACTTCAGGGGTAGTGCTCATAATCGCGGCCCGCTCCAGCAAGTGCTCTAACTCGCGTATGTTACCCGGCCAGTGGTAGTCGTTCATCTGCCGTAATGAGGCTTCCGAGATGCCGGTTAGCTTCTTACCCAGCTTTTTTGCAATCTTTTGTAAAAAGTAAGTACTCAGTAGGGGCAAATCCTGCTTCCGTTCCCGTAAGGAAGGCAAGTTAATGGGAAATACGTTCAACCGGTAATACAGGTCCTGACGAAAATGTCCGACAACGGATTCTTGTTGTAGATTACGGTTGGTGGCGGCAATGACCCGTACATCACAAGGGATGGGCCCCTTGCCGCCAACCCGTTCAATTTCTTTTTCCTGTAAGACCCGCAGGAGTTTAGGTTGCAGTTCGAGGGGTAACTCACCAATCTCATCCAGGAAAATAGTGCCCTCATTTGCCAGTTCAAACTTACCAATTCGCTTATCGGTAGCGCCTGTAAATGCACCTTTCTCATGACCAAATAATTCTGATTCGATCAAATTAGCAGGCAGTGCAGCACAATTCAACTTGATAAGGGGTTTTGTTTTGCGTGTTGAGCGGTTGTGAATAGCACGGGCAATCAACTCTTTACCGGTCCCGGTCTCGCCCTGAATCAACACCGTGTAATCAGTCGGTGCAACTTGTTCAATGCTCTTAAACACGCCTAATAAAGCAGGACTTGTCCCAATTATTTCCTCAAAGTTGGCCCCTGTCTTTACTTCTTCCTGTAGGTAGGTATTCTCCTGACGCAGTTGCTCACTGAGTTGTTCGATCTTGTCAAACGCCATCAACCGGTCTACCGTCAGCGTTAGGGAGGGTTTTAACCGCTGAAGTAATGCTTCGTGCTGAGGCTGGTAGGTGTCCGGCTGACGGCTGAAGAACGAGAGGTAAAAATCTCCACTATGAGCCGTTTTGATGGGCATTATCAAGTTGGAGTACAACCGGAAGGTCTTAGCGATGAGCTGTCTTAAAGGATTTTTGCGGCAGCTCGCGTCAAAATCATCCCCGTTGTAAATGGCTAATCGGTCTAACTGCGATTGAGCACGGATCTGATGGTATTTATCTAACGTCAGGCCGGTCATTTGTAAAAAGGTATCTGATTGAATCGTTTGATATTCGTCCTGACCCGCCCGGAAGAAACTACAGGACCGGAACGTATTCAGGGTCATATCGTTCTCAAGCCCTATGATGAAGTAGTCAAACGGAATGTGGGGTTGGAAAAGCCGGGCAACGGTTAATAGCCGCGCTTTCCAGTCGGCCTCCTCCGAAAGCGCATCCGTAATCGCAATCTGCAAGGCCTGCTCCTGCCGTACCTGAACCTCAACACTATGGGCGTGGCGGTAATGAGCAATCTCCAGGGCTACCAGCACGTCCTTTTCGCGGAAGGGCTTAACCAGAAAACCGTACGGTTTGGTTGCCTTCGCTGCTTCCAGAATACTGACGTTGGTATTGGCCGATAAGTACACAAAGGGAATATTGTCCTCACTAAGCTGACGGGCCAGGTCAATGCCTGTCTCAGCGCCCTTCAGATGGATATCGACCAATACCAGATCGGGCCGTTGCTGGCGGTTGATTTCCAGTGCTTTGGCTACCGATAGTGCAATCCCGCTAACCATGTAGCCTGCTCTCTCCAGGATAAGGCGCAAATCGTTGGCTACTGCAAACTCGTCCTCCACAATCAGAATCGTTTGCTTAAGGTGCTGGAGGTTGGTTGTGTTAATAGGCATGATCGGTGTTGGTAAACGTAGGATTTAATTGCTCATCGCCAAACGCTAAGGTAATCGTCAATCCGGGGTGGCTATTCACCTGCAATTCTCCACCCAATTGCTCACTGAAGCCACGCATCAGCGTCATTCCTAACGAGTTACTTTGTGTGGGATTATAGCTTGCTGGCAAGCCAATCCCATCGTCTTCAATCGTAAGCTCATATGAACGCTGCTCTAACCGGAGCAACGAAAGTTTTACTGTACCAGAACGACTATCCGGAAAGGCATACTTGAGGGCGTTGGTAATGGCCTCGTTGATAATTAAGCCTAACGGGACCGCCTGCGTAACATCCAACTCAATGGGGTCAACGGCGAACTGAAAATAGACAGGCTGAGGCAGGTCATAGGAATCCCGTAGGTAGGCCACCATTTCCTGGATGTAGGCCGGCATTGCAATGCGGGCCACCTGCTCGGACTGGTAGAGTTTCTGATGGATCAGGGCCATGGCCTGCACCCGGTGCTGGCTCTCCTGGATAGCCGACAACGCGGTATCATCGGAGAGGTAACTGGCCTGGGAGTTCAGCAGGCTCATGACCACCTGAAGGTTATTTTTGACCCGGTGATGAATCTCTCTCAAGAGCCATTCTTTCTCGGTCAGCAGTAATTGGAGCGTGGTGTTTTTCTGGTTGATTTCTTCCTGCCGTTCCTGAAGTTGCTGGTTGTTGCGCTGCTTCAACCGATACCGATTATAACTTAACCCCAGTAACAGCATTAGCATCAGGGCCCCGATTATGATAAAGTTGCGGGTCGATTCTGCTTTCTGTATTTTCATCTCCTGCAATTTACCAGCCTGCCGCAAGCCTATAATCTTCTTTTCTTTTTCCTGGGTTTCGTATTGCACCTCGAACAGGGCCGTTCGCTGCTTTGTCGTTTCATTGATCAATGAATCATTCAGGGTCTTGTAGCGCTGATAATGGGTAATCGACGGGACATAGTTAGCCCGTGCGGAGTCCAACTTAAACCACCACAAATGATTGATAGACAGTTCTTTAGCATAATGTGCTTCCTGGCAAAGAGTTTCGTTTGCACTTAACAGTAGCTGGGCCTTTTCGTATCGTTTACTGCTTACGTAAAACGGAATTAATGCCCCATGAATATAGAGATGGTAATCCCGCCCTAGGTTGGCTTGAAGCATTGCTTCCAGTTGGTCACAATATTGTTGTGCTTTGACGTATTCATGAGAGAATTTACTGTAATAATTTACGTAACAGGTTGCTATAGCCATGCGGCAGTCAATGTCATTCCTGTCGGCCGGGCGTATTTTTATAACTTCCTGTAAATGGGCTAAAGCCTCATCTATTTTCAGTTTTTTTACGGCTTCCCCTGCGTAATTATCCAATATGGCACTGATCGTAGTAGCCAGCACAATGATCGTGCTCCTGCGATGTTGCGTTTGAGCGCTACGCAGAGATTTACTGTAATAGAGGAGTGCTTTCGCCGGTTGGTTCAATTCATGATACGTATTCCCTAGGCGACTATAAACTTTAGCTAATTTAACAGTGTCGTTAGCGGCCTCCACAGTTTGCATGGCCAACAAACCATATTTGATTCCTTCCTCGTAGTCACCCATCTTACTGAATACGAATCCCAACAAATCATATATTTCCTGTAAGTGAGTGTAACCAATTGAACGATAAAGCCTTAACGCGTAATGAAGGTCTTTAAGCGCCTGTGTATTATTGCTTTGTAATTGATACAAGTCGCCCCGGTACGCTAATGCATCAGCCAGTTTTAGTTTATTTCCTGATCGCTGTAGGAGCCTGACTGCTCTTTTGTAAAGATGAATTTGCTGAATAATATCCTGGTTGGAAATGGTGTAATAAGCAGCCTGCTCGATGTATGTATCCGCCTGATCTTCTGGCGTGCCAAGCTTCGCCAGGAGGTTAATAGCCCGCTTGTTGAATAGCATACCCAGTTGTTTATTGCCTTTTTCACGGTTTGACTGTGCGGCAAGCAGATAACTTAATCCCTGTCCTTTTAAATAACCTATTGAGCGACTAAGCCCGTAAGCCTTCCGACTGAGCTGTAAAGCGGTGTCCAGATCAATGGCAAATTCTCCGGGTTTGATTACGTAACTATGACCCAATTTTATTAATAATTTGATCCGGTTCGTGTCAGAGATAGCTAACGAAAGGGCCTTTTTCAGGCTATCGACTTTACCTGGCTGATTCGGATGCGCTCCAATCGTACCAACCAGCAACATTAAATTTATAAACCAGAGCAGGAAGCGTCGAAAGCCAACGTGTCGCATAGTCGATGAAGATCAATAACCAACAAGCCATCTTAGGGTTGATCTGACCTGACGTTCGGAGTCCTGCTGAGCCAGTAAGTTTTTCTACAGTAAGAACGAGCTAGCAACTTGAGAACCAGCCTTATAATTTACTAGTACGTTTATATGTGTCAGGTAGGATAAGACTATCTATATAACTGGTAAAACTTTTTTGCTTTATTGGTAATGTATTGATTTATAGCTTATTAATCAGATAAGGTTATTTGTTTTAGGACCGCTATTTATCCTTTTAATCTTTAGTAGGTTAACTGGAATAATTCTTACCCTTCAGATAGGCAGGCAATAACGGCCAAAACTCCTCCATTTAACTCCAATAGGATGGAGTCTCCATGAAAAACTCCATCCTATTGGAGTTAAATGGAGGAGTTCCCTAACATTAAGCGTTTTCATCCTGATAAGAGGAGGACGAACACAGCGACTTGTCCTCCTTTGTCGGGCTCTGATTAAATACCTCATTGCTAAATAATAAACTGATTGTTAGTCCAGAGCTATTGCTGATTTGTAATACCCCACCCAACTGCTCACTGAACCCGTGCATCAGCGTCATGCCTAACGAACGGCTCTGTTCCGGATTGTAACCCATTGGTAAGCCAACCCCATCGTCGGCAATAATTAGCTGGTAAGTACCTCTCTTTATCTGGCGTAAGCTTACTGATATCGTACCGGGGCGACCCTTTGGAAAGGCGTATTTGAGGGCATTGGTGATGGCTTCGTTGATAATCAATCCTAAGGGAACTGCCTGCGTTAGATCCAGCTCGATAGCATCCACATCAAGTTGTAAAGTGATGGGTTGGTGTAAACTGTAAGCATCCCGCAAGTAGGCTACTACCTCCTGGATATAAGATGACATACCAATACGGGCTATTTGCTCATCCTGGTAGAGTTTCTGATGAATCAAGGCCATGGCCTGCACCCGGTGCTGGCTCTCCTGAATGGCCGACAACGCGGTATCATCGGAGAGGTAACTGGCTTGAGCGTTGAGTAAACTCATGACCACTTGGAGGTTGTTTTTAACTCGGTGGTGAATTTCCCTCAAGAGCCATTCTTTCTCGGTCAGCAGTAGTTGGAGCGTGGTATTTTTATGGTTAATCTCCTCCTGTCGTTCCTGAAGCACGCGCTGTTGGGCCTTTAACTGCTGGTTATTTTGCTGTTTGAGCCGGTAGCGATTGTAGCTTAATAGTAATAGAGCCAATAGCAAGGCAGCCCCCCCAATCAGGGCGTTCCGCTGGGTTTGCTGGGCTTTACTCTGCTCGGTAAGTAAAGCGATGTCTTTTTCCCTTAACCGTAGGGCTTGTTCTTTTTTATCCGTTTTGTATTGAATAGTCAACCGGGTAATCTGATTGAATTTTTTTTCATTAAAAATAGAATCGGTAAGGGTTTTGTATCGCTGGTAATGGCGAATGGCCGTCGGATAGTTGCCCTGCGCCGAATCCACTTTAAACTGCATCAGGTGAACCTCTATCTGATGACTGGGTATTATTTTGAGGGGGGATTCCGCCAGCAGCATTCTTAAATACGGATCGGCCTTCGTGTATTGAGCATTTGCTACATAAAATTGACTAATACGTTGCCAGGCGGCATATCGAAACTGAGAAGCAACTTGTTTACTCAAGGTGACGTTCTCCAAGTAATATTTTTCTGCCAGCTTGTATTGCTTTAGAGCACTGTAACAGGCCCCAAAGCTTTGCCCTAAAAGCAGTTTTTCCTCGTAAGTAGCGGGCAGGTTTTTGCGCGTTATATCCTGCAAGAATGCTAACGCCTCCGTCGATTTTCCCTGTTTAAGCATGGTCACGACCATTCGGCTAACTATGCCCACTTGAATAAAGAGTCTGCCTTTTTGATGGCTGATCGCTAACGATTTCTGATGATACACCATACTTTCATCAAATAGGCCTAACTCATAATAAGCGTTTCCCAGCTTAAAATAAGCATACTCCAGTTCCTCAGGCAACCCACTAGTCTCTATACTTTTGACGACCTTCAGGACGTAGAATAATTTTTGATTTAAATCTCCTCTTGCCTGACTTAAATCAGACATAAAGTAGTAGGCATTAGATAAATAGCCATACTCGCCCGGCAGTTTGTAAACACTCTCCTCTGCTAATGCGTGATAAGCGCGAGTTAGTGGCTTAAAACCGATAGATTGCTGAATAGTCAATACCTGTAGTGCTTTTTGCTCAGCCTGCACGGTGCTCCCTTTATCCAATTGAAAGTGTTCATAGCCCATTTCCATCAGGATAATCATTTCCTGGGACTGATCACCGATTTGACGGGAGAGAGCCAGTGCGCTTATTAAAGCGTTCATATTTTCGCGGCAGTCATCACAGAAAGTAGTGGTTGCCATCCGCAACAAGGCCCTGATCTCACCAGCTTTGTCGCCCGCCTGTTGGCGAGCTTTTACAACCTTCATAAAGTAGGCTTTGCCGCCTGCCCAATCCTTGTTTAGCAGATAGCTGATCCCAATCAGACACTGGCTTTCCTGCTTCCATTTTTGATTGCCAATACGTTCGCTAATCGTTTCCGCCCGGCGAAAAAATGCGATTGCGCTTTCCCGATCCGCATTCTGTGTGTACGTTGGCCGGAGTTTATTTTTCCCTAATTCCAGCAACAGCTTAATTAGGCTTGTGTCACTCAGGCTTTTTAATAAGTGCAGTGCCGTACCGAATTTTTGCTGTTTACCATAAATTTTTCCCCGCAGGAAAAGGGCCTCATCCAAATCTGTGGCCAAAGCAAACCGACGGCTTAACTCTTCGGCTTTATGAGCAAGTGTCAGAGCACTATCCAGATCAAGCCTGGGGTTCAGGGTTTTGTTGAGGTAGTAAGCACTCAGTTTAAGGAATACCGGTACCTGAGTAATGTCGGTCCTGGAGGTTCGAAGCATTTGCTTCAGACTATCGACTGTGGTTAACGGACTTGGCTGCGCTCTGGCCTCAGACGATAACAGGATTAACCCAAGCATGCCCCCAAAGAAGCGGATTGTTAGAAAGTCCCACATAGAAGGATAGTTAGCAACTTGATAACCAATGTTATGACTAAGCAAAAAATAGAGGGCATTTTAAATTCGCCAAGGGAAAGCAACCAATGCCGACATTAGAACAAATCTTTATGTAAGATAGATAAATAGCTGAAATACAGTAAATTGATTTTTAAACATACTAATTAGTATCAGCTATATTTTATTATACGAGCGTTATTTCAGCCTTTATTTGACACAGTTTATCTCGAGCCTGACTGCCTTAAAGCTGCCTGGTACACCAACCTCTCCAAGGTCTTGGAGCCTTTTGTTGGAGAATCCATTCCGATGGACTTTTGGAACATGGTTTTTGGCATGCTACAGAAGCAAAGAGTGATAAATAAGGGGCTTTTTTAATCAAATAGCTCGTTTTTGGCAATATACCAGTGGTAAGCATGGGGTTTGGCACACTTTTCGGACACTTTGAGTCATAATGCCTGTAATAACCGATAATGATAAATACGGAGTATTGGTCTTATGTTCAGCCCGTTATCACTCGATTAAAAGCCGTTCTGCCACTGAACTACTCTCGTACATTCTCCCATCTGCTAGCCCCTATTTTCCATGAACTCCATCCAAAGCAAGTACCCTCTTAACGCTGGCCACGTAGAGATAACAGAATTTGGTGATTTTGGAACTCTTCGGAGCCGACAGGCTCGTAATCTTATTGATGCAGTTGTTAAAATGCACGATGATGATGTAACGTACCGATATCGTCATTATCCTAATCCTGATTGCAAAGATTCGTTATTGGCGGCATTTGCGCTTGAAGCTGCTAAACGGCAGGATCAGTTTCTGCCGATGTACGATGCGCTGCTTACCTTGCCTGCAATTAATTGCACTACGCTTATTGCCCAGGCACTCCAATTAGGGCTCGACCAGCAACAATTCATGGATGATCTGGCTAACGATGACTTACACACTATAATCAAACTGGACTGGGAAGCCGGATATCGGTTAGGCGTACATAACACGCCCACACTCTTCGTAGACGGATATCGGTTCTACGGCAAGTTCACACTATCACGATTGGTACCGTTTATTCATTTCCACTTGATTCGTCAACGTAAATTATTAAATCCTCAACCAGAAACAAATCAGTTGCTGGTAGATAGACGACGTATTTATTCGCTCGGATAAATCAGGGTAACCCTATACGTATATTGATGATCGTTAGTCATGATTATGGTTTTTTACCACGCTATGAAGCCTATCAAAAGAAAATATGATGCCTTAATTATCGGCTTTGGAAAAGGCGGAAAAACTCTGGCCGGTTATTTGGCCAATGAAGGCTGGCAAGTGGCACTGGTCGAGCAATCTCCCCTGATGTATGGCGGCACTTGCATCAATATTGCCTGTATCCCCACTAAGTTTTTGGTTCATAGTGCCGAGACGCATGTACCTTATAGGCAGGCTATCGAAGGCAAAAACCGATTAACGGCTATTCTACGACAGGCCAACTATAATATGGTTGACGGATCGCCAAACGCTACGGTCATAACGGGTAAAGCTGCGTTTATATCTCCTCATCTGATATCGGTTCGGCTCAGTGAGACGGGTGAAGAAGTGCTGATCGAAGCCGATAAAATCATAATTAATACGGGCGCAAAGGCCTTTATACCCTCAATACCGGGAGTTCATCGTAATCCGAGGGTCTTTACAAGCACAAGCCTAATTGAGTTAACCGAGCTGCCCAAACAGTTGGTGATTATTGGCGGGGGATATATCGCGCTTGAGTTTGCCAGCCTGTATGCCCAATTTGGGTCGGAGGTTACGCTTGTGGATAAATCATCGGTTTTTCTACCGAATGAAGATCGGGATATGGCAGATGCCATTTGGTCAATTCTGGCAGATAATGGCATTCGGATTAAAATGGGCGCATCCATCGACAGGATTGTAACGGATAACACGCAGCATGATATTGTCGTATTCCGGAATAATGAGGGCGAAACCGAAACGGTGGATGCTTCTGCCATTCTAATAGCTACTGGTCGACAGCCTTATACCGAAGGATTAAACCTTTCGGCGGCCGGTGTGGAACGGGATGCAAAAGGATACATCCGGGTCAACGAATGGCTACAAACCAACGTACCTCACATTTGGGCGATTGGGGACGTGAACGGTGGACCACAGTTTACATACATATCGCTGGATGATTTTCGAATTATTAGAGATCAGTTCTTCGGCTCGAAAAGACATACTTTGCTCGACCGAAAGAACATCGCTACATCCCTGTTTATTACCCCTCCCTATTCACATGTTGGCCTGCGCGAGTGGGAAGCTTTAGGAAAAGGCTATCAGATTAGGGTAACTACCCTAATCGCATCGGCCAGTATACGAGCCCAAATCCTCAATCAAACAGAAGGGCTTTTGAAAGCGGTAGTGGATGCCGAAACCAATCAAATTCTTGGCTGTACGCTGTTATGCGCCTATTCCAGCGAACTAATTAATCTGGTACAGATGGCTATTAACGCGAAACTCGACTATACCATTCTACGTGACAGCATTTATACGCATCCCACCATGAGTGAAGCGTTGAATGATCTGTTCGCAAAACTGTAAGGGTACATTGAGCTTGCCTGCAAGTCATAGAGCTACTACGTGGCCTTGCTCTGGATTATTTTGAACAAATCTATGATCCATTAAGCGTCTTGTTTGAATTTTTCACCTTTAACAATTATTTGTATGAGTAACACAGCAACACTGGAGGAGGTTAAAGACGAGGTTAAACCTGTGCCCTTCGCTGAAGACCCACATCTTTCCGTTGGCGTCAGAACATTTCTAAAAGGACTGAATTCAGGAGATGGGCCTCCTTTGGAGAAGCTTCCTCCTGCACAGGCCCGGCTGGGGCTGGTGAATGCACAAGATGCCGTAAAGGTCGATGTATCCGGTATCGATGTTTCTGAGAAGACCATTACCGCTGATGGTTACGAGGTCGTTCTGAATATCGTGCGTCCGGCCGGAGTCGAAGGTACGTTGCCTGTGTTTGTTTTCATTCATGGGGGCGGCTGGATTTTAGGCGACTTCCCAACCCACGAGCGGATGGTCCGGGAACTGGTCGTTTTAACAGGCTACTCCGGAGTATTTGTCAATTATACCCGCACCCCCGATGCTGCATTTCCGCAAGCCATCAACGAGATTTTTGCAGCGACAAAATGGGTGGCAGAACATGGGGATGAGATCGGAGTAGACGGCAAAAATCTGGCCGTTGTGGGCAATAGCGTGGGCGGCAATATGACAGCAGTAACCGCTCTGAAGGCCAAGGCGAATGGCGGTCCACACATTAAACTGATTATTATGATGTGGCCGATCGTCGATGCTAACTTTGAAACCGACTCCTATAAACGATTTGGGGAAAGTCGCTTCCTGACGACTCCGCTGATGAAGTGGATGTATGACATGTACATCCCTGATCCCAAGGAACGGAAGCAGATTTATGCGTCACCCTTACAGGCGACAGTTAACCAGCTCAAAGGGCTTCCACCAACGCTGATTCAGGTAGCGGAAAACGATGTGCTTCGGGACGAAGGCGAAGCATTTGGTCGCAAGCTGGACGAAGCAGGGGTAACTGTAACGACTGTGCGGTACAACGGAGTCATCCATGATTTTGGGCTGCTGCATGGGATGGCTCATTTACCACCGGTGCATTCGCTATTCGTCCAGGCAGCTGCTGAATTGAAAAAATACCTTGCGTAAGTGAGCTATAAATCCTGATAGGTTTGGTTAAATCCTGTTTCTCAAGCCTATCAGGATTTATAGCACCCGATGGCAAAACTTTACAGATAGGAGCGTATCAAATCTTATCGGCGGATACGAACATCAACTAAAAATTCAATGTCTTACAACTGATTAACAATACAAAAGAACGATGAGTAAGGTGGTATTTATTACTGGAACAAGTACAGGCTTTGGTAAATTGATGACCATCACTTTGTCAAAAGCAGGCTATACAGTTATTGCCGGTGTGCGTGGTACGGCTGCTAAAAACGCAGCGGTTACTAAGGAATTATCGGCAATGACTAACGTGGAAGTGGTGGAGATTGACGTTACCAGCGATGAATCGGTACGGTCCGCTTTCGAAAAAGTATTATCAAAATACGACACGATCGATGTCCTGGTAAATAATGCGGCTATAACTGGATATGGGTTACTGGAGGCCTATAGTCTGGACCAGATACGTCGGATGTTTGAGGTTAATTTTTTCGGTATTATCCGCACGTATCAGGCAGTTTTGCCTGCCATGCGTAAAGCGAAAAAGGGGTTAATCATTAATATAACATCGGGGGCAAGTGGTCATACCTTACCCTTTATGATCCCCTATTTTGCGTCAAAATTTGGCGTGGAGAGCATCACCGAAGGTTTGCAGGCAGAACTGGCCCAGTTTGGTATTGAAAATGTAAGCATTCAGCCTGGAGTATACCCTACTGAAATGAACAATGGCAGTAAAGCCGATATATCTGCGGATAAACCTGAAATCAGTAAAGAATACGAACCCTTGGCGACCGAGATGTTCAAGGAAATGGGGGGAGGTTTGTACAGAAAAATGGTAGAGTATAATATGAATCCACAAGTCATTGCCGACGGTGTTTTAGCACTCATTACAATGAAAGAGGGTACTCGGCCATTGCGTTATCCCCTTGATGCTGTTGCAGAAGGTACGGATATTGAATTTATTAATGCCAGAGCGGAAATTAAAGCAAAGTGGTTGGCTAAATATGCCGTATAACCAAGCCGCGATCCCTGGTTCATACTCCGCAGTTCACCTCAACTTAAGCAAGTCGTGAGATCTGTCAGCGTCGTTTGCTGCTTGCTGTTCTCACCTAAGTTTTACCTAGACCGGCTGGCGCATGGCGCGTTGACCATATGCTTATGGCACTCTCTTTTACCGATTCAACACCAGCTGAATCAACCTCATCAGCGGGCACTCAACCACCAGCCCTCGCTATTCGGGGGGCGGCCCCAGTGGTGCCCCTGGCTTCTGAACCACCCGCCAAACTTGTGGTTGATGACCCATTAGCCGAACCGCTGACACTGGGTCGGGTAGTGGTACAATATCGAACGGAGAACCTGCACATTGTGCCAGTATACGGACCTGCTGCTCTGGATGTTTCTCCACGGATTGGCCATCTGCACGTAACCGTCGATGATGCTCCCTGGCACTGGCTTGACGCGAGTAACGAACCGATTACGCTGAATGGTTTCCCCGCCGGTCAGCACAGTTTGCTGATAGAGCTGGCTGATCCCACTCACAAAATTGTTGATGCCAAGACCATCACATTCGTTATTCCCAAACGCAACTGAGCGACTATATTAAACCAGGGCCATTCAAAATTGTTAGACATCACTTTTCATTTTTACCAAAATAACTTAAACCATGTATCGTCTCAATCAACTTGCGCTGAGCGCATTAACGGTTTTATTGTTCGCTTCTATCACATGGCATTCGGCCCAGGCCCAGGTCAAGTCGGCTGGTCTGAAAAATGTCGTACTTGTCCATGGGGCTTATGCTGACGGTTTCAGTTGGAGTAAAGTGATTCCACAACTCCATGCCAAAGGCTTTAACGTCACGGCAGTACATCTTCCTCTTACGTCATTGGGAGACGATGTTGCAGCTACCAAACGAGCTATTGCCCGAATGAAAGGGCCTGTGTTGCTGGTTGGGCATTCGTGGGCGGGCATGGTGATCACCGAAGCAGGCAATGATCCCAAGGTAGAGGGGCTTCTCTACATATCGGCTCTGATACCCAATGACGGCCAGGCGGTGGTTGATGTAGTAAAAGGGTATCCAGCCTCGCCCGGTGGTGCCGAAACGCAGGAAGACGCGTCGGGCTTTTTGTACCTGAGCGAAAAAGGAATGAATGAAGATTTCGTTCCTGATCTGTCACCAGTCGACCGGTTGAACGTGTATGCCACCCAGGGGCCTTGGGCCAAAAAAGCGTTGAGTGATAAAGTGACCAAAGCTGCCTGGAAAACCAAACCCTCCTGGGTTATCATCGACAAGCAGGACCGGATGGTAAATCCGACCATGCAACGGGATCAAGCCAAACGAATAAAGGCCAATACCCTTGAACTCAACAGCGGCCACGTATCGATTCTGTCTCATCCCAAAGAAGTTGCCACCTTTATCCTGGAAGCGTCGGATAAACTGTCTACCCGAGTGAGCAGGAAATAAAAATGTCAACCACTCCCATAAGGAAGGTTAATATGTTGGTGTCGGTATTTGGCCGTTGCCATTTTCAGGCAGCCATGAAGGCCCATCGGCACAATGGTTGACACGAACTGCCGGATTCTTCCTGCAACACACTATATAATATTGTCTAACTGCACTAATCAACTTAACGTATGACACGTATTGCCCTGCATGGATTTGGCCGGATTGGAAGACAGTTTTTGCGGATTGGTCTGGAGAGAAATTTGTTTGTTCCCGTTTCAATTTCCGATATAAAAGATGCGCCTACCCTGGCAGCCCTGTTTGCCGTTGATACCAATTACGGCCGTTGGCCCGAACAGGTTTCGGGTCGTGACGGGCAGATAACAATTGGTGGACGGGATATTTTATACGTTAATGCAACGAAGGAACTTCCCGATTGGGGCGCTCTTGGTGTTGATTTAGTCGTTGATTGTACGGGGCGGGCAACCACCCGTCCTGGCGCACAGGCTCATATAGACCGGGGGGCCAGATATGTGTTGATCAGTGCGCCAAGTAAAACGCTGGCCGATTGTGATGCAGTGCTGCTGAAGGGAATAAACTTGGAAAACTTTGCTCCAGCCAGCCATCATATCGTCAGTACGGGTAGTTGTACGACAAACGCCCTGGCCGCACCGATTAAGGTTCTGTTGGAAAACTTCGGGATTCAGTGCGGGCTTTTTTCAACGGTACATTCGTATACCAACTCCCAATCACTTACCGACCAGCCGATGAACGATCGGCGGGACTCATGGGCTGCCTGTGAGAATATTATTCCGTCCTCCTCGGGAGCGGCACGGGCGTTGCAGTTTATCTGGCCCGGCCTCCAGATTACCGGAAAAGCGTATCGGGTACCAACACGCACGGGCAGTATTGCCGAATTGAATCTGGTTACAGAGAAGGAATGTACGGTTCAGCAAGTGAACGAAGCCTTTCGTCAGGCATCTGACGAAGGACCCTTAAAGGGTGTGATGGATGTGCTGGAAGAGGAATGGGCCTCGTCCCGAATCGTATATGACTCCCATTCCTCCCTTATTGATCTACCCCTAACGGTAAAAGAAGGCAACATTCTATCTGTCGCGTCCTGGTACGATAACGAATGGGGATTCTCAAACCGGCTGGCCGATGTAGCGGCATTCATGGCCGAACGAATTGACGATGGAAAGTGACCTTGGAAAACAGCCTGTCATCAGCCAGTTATTTACATGTAATGGGCAATCAGATTGTGCTTCAGGTCAATAAGAATACAGATAGATAGTATGTTACCAACAGAAAGATCGATGCGTACCAACCCAAAAGGATGTGTCATCCGCCAGAGTCTATTCTCAGTCCATGAAACGATTGATCGACTGGTGTCCCTGATCCATCAGCGTGATAGTACGCTCTATACGCGTATTGATCAGCAGGCTGAATTACAAAAAGCAGGACTTCAAAGTCGGCCCATCGAGTTCATCCTGTTCGGCAACCCGAAAGGAGGAGGGCCGGTGATTCTGGAGAATCCATTGGTAGCACTTGATCTGCCACTAAAAGTAATTGCCTGGGAAGATGTGCAGAATGAAGTATGGGTTGCGTATAACAGCATAGCGTATATAGCTGAGCGTTACAAGCTGCCAGCAGAGCTTGTTTCGATGTTACGTCTGGACGGACTGGTTGCCGAAGCGTTGTCAAATATGTGAGATTTCTTTATGAATGTACGGCTTATCACAACCAGCTTGTTGGTGGGTGCCATTGCAAATCTCAATGCCTGCACTGCAGTGAAACGGAATAAAAGTCTGTTGATTGACGAAAGTAAATATTGCGAACAGGCCATACAGTATGTTTACGATTCAACATACCAAACTCAAACTGATCTGAAGGCAATCGAACAGATCACCTTGGATTTGTCTACACAGTACTCTCATCGTGATCTGGTAATGGCCAACGCCCTTGGCATCTTGCCTTTACTACAGGAATTAGCTTCTTTGGAGACTCATCCTACGACTGGCAATTTTGTACAACGTATTGCTTTACGTCAGAAAATTATGGGGCGATTGGTAGTGGCATCCGCTCAAATTGCCAGTGTTGTGGCTGAACTGAATTGTGAGGGCGAACGAGCCAGCCGATTGGCTACTTACCTGGACCAGCGTGATGCCGGGCGTATACGTTTGCTAACTATCATTTCGGTTGTCATCGGTGCTTCGACTACCGTGGCGACTACGTTGTTGCCAGATGGCAACGCGCTGAAAGTGACAGGAATTGGAGGGGGCGCTCTTGGTGCGGGTTTTGGTGGTTTAGGCGCCTTTTCATCCAACCGAGCCGTTAAGTTGATCCATCTGCGAAATTTACTGACAGATGTCTGGTTGCAGAATGAACATTCGTCCGATTACCCACCCTTTGTCTGGAATATGCTTAACGATAAGTTGTTTAGTTACAGCGGTCAGAATTCAATTAGCTATAATACACGTCGCAGATGGCAGGAGTACGTATTGATGGATAGCGCCGATAAAGCTCAGGATTTATATTTTGGAGGGGGTGGAATGTATAAATCTGATGACCTTCATGTACGTGTTGAGATGTTGAATCAACTCCAGTCATCCGTGCTATCAATTAATCAGGACTTATGTAGCTTACTATTAAATTTCTCCAGATAACAAGTCTTATCCTCGAATGGATGTTGGCTACCTCCAGTTTATTAAAGAAGCCCTAACAAGCTGAAAGCATAAACCCTTGTTCGTGTACTTTTTAAGAAACAGCGGTGCGTGTGGATACTATTAATTTTTTACATAAACCTTTTAATCATGGAATATACAACTGGTATCTCGGAGGAGAACAGAAACGAAGTGGCTCATCAACTGGCTAAGGTATTGGCCGATGAATTTGTATTGTACACCAAAACGCTCAATGCTCACTGGAATGTGGAAGGTGCTGACTTTCATTCCATACACCTCTACTTCGAAGAACTTTATAAGCAATCGACTGATATTGTTGATAGTGTGGCAGAGCGTATGCGTCAACTGGGACACTACGCGCCTGCGACGTTGGCAGACTTCCTTGAACTGACTCATCTTACCGAGAAGTACATCGGGAATAACGATAGCCTCAGCCTGATCAAAAGTTTACTGAGTGATCACGAAAGCATTATCCTGTTTTTGCGGGGGAATATCAACAACTTTTCTGATGCTCACAAGGATGCCGGTACCAGCGATTACATAACCGGTCTGATGGAAACGCATGAAAAAATAGCGTGGATGCTGCGGGCCCATACTAAATAACAAACAGATTACCCTGCTATTACCGCTGCACAAGCCCATAAAAATCTTCTAGTTCAATTTATGCTATGAACCAGCTTGTTACAACTTCCGTAACGACAGCGTTTGAACTGCCGTCTTTGCCCTATGCACTGGATGCTTTAGAACCTTTTATAAGCCTGGACAGCGTCGACCTACTCTACAACGGTTATCATACCGCCTACGTACTGGGACTGAACGGAGCTCTTCGTAACACCCTGCTTCCGGCTGTATGTTCGTTGACTGAGTTGCTTGGGCGGTCGTCTTCGATGGGTGTAGGCCTGCAAGCCTATCTGGCTGGTCATTACAACTTGTCGCTATTTTGGAAAACGCTGGGTCCGTGGGCTGACGACAAACCAGAAGGTATCCTCCATGAAGCGATCCAGTCAACGTTTGGTGGGTTGGAACCATTGATGCATCACGTTGCTTCTCTGACCCATCAGGTTAGGCAGGATGGCTGGATATGGCTGGTATCCCGTGATGGCCGTTTACTGACTGCTACGACAGTTGGCCATCGTAATCCACTTATGGATTGTGAACCAGCCGATCGGCGCGGAATACCTATTCTGGGGCTTAACCTTTGGAAGCATGCTTACCAAGAAACGTATGAAAACAGGCTAGCGGAGTACTCGGCGCAATGGTGGCAGCACATTAATTGGCGTGAGGCCGAAAACCTTTACCAACAATCATTGTGAGCGTAAACATAGTTAGCACGAATAATAAGCAAATTATAGGATGGAACAAACATATTGGTTATTCGGCACACACCTCACCATTTTAACGGATGAGCAACAGACAAATTCCCGGTATGACCTGATCGATGGCCGACTGGCTGCTGGTGTAGAGACGCCTTTACATCGTCATTCCAGGTACTCGGAAGCAATCTATGTAGTGGAAGGAGAATTTACCGTTTATACGGATACACAGGTAGTTATCCTTTCTCCCGGTGGGTATATCTTCGTTCCGATTAATACCCCGCATGCAGTGGCCGCTACGGGTAAAACAGAAAACCGGGCTATCACCGTTGCTTCACCCAGTGGATTCGCGAAACTAATTCGTAGTACCGGTACTCCCGGTAGTTATGACAGCTTGCCACCCGATAATTCGAATGAAATGAGCTTATTTTTAAAACTATCCGAAGAAATTGGTGATGTCCTCCTGGGGCCTCCCGGTACCCGGCCAGAGTTGAATATAACGTCGGTACAGGCATGAGCCATCTTTAGGAAAGCACAGAATTAATTCATCTTATCAATCAATTAAACAAATTATCTCCATGGAAACAACAACCACAGTAACAACCAGTACCTGGGTCATTGACCCCACTCATTCCGAAGTCCAGTTTAAGGTAAAGCACCTGATGGTGTCATCCGTAATAGGTCTGTTCAGCCGTTACGAAGGAAAACTGGAAATGGATGGTGATGATTTTGATGATGCGAAAATCACCTTTTCGGCTGATATAGACAGTATCAGTACCGGCAATGCACAACGGGATGAGCATTTAAAATCGGCGGAGTTCTTCGATGCCGCCCAATTCCCAAGTTTGACGTTTGTATCGACCGGCATGACCCGAACCAAAGCTGATTTCTACCTGCTTACCGGCCTGTTAACCTTACATGGCGTAACGAAAGTGGTTGCACTACAGGCTGAATATGGAGGACAGATGCAGGATTTTTACGGAAATACGAAAGCCGGTTTTGAAATTACCGGAACCATCAAACGCAAAGAATTTGGCCTGAACTGGGATGGTGTGACGGAAGCTGGGGGGATTGTGGTCAGCGACGATGTAAAACTGGTGCTGAATATTCAGGTTACCAAGCAGAATTAACCAAAACACAACAGCAATGGGCCAACTTCATTACGATACGGTGACAACGGCTATCCAGGCGTTACGCCAACAGGGGTATACAGTTGATTTTCGGTTGGAAGAAAACAGATTAGTCTGCCCATCAAGTCGATTTAAAGCAGATGAATTTAGCATTGTGGATGTATACCGATATGTAGGCGATTCCGATCCGGCTGATGAAGCCAGTGTCTATGCTATTGAATCTACGTCCGGGCTGAGAGGTATTTTGGTTACAGGATACGGGGCCTCTTCTGATACCGCTTCAACCGAAATATTGGAGAAGTTACAAAGGCATTGAGGCCTCATTGAATCGATTGGATTTATGTTTAAAACAGCCTCAACAAAAAGGAGTATTGCTATTTTCAGCTGAACAAAAAAAACGTTCTAACAGAATAAGCGTGGACACTGACCATTCAGATTCTGCTTTTGCCGACGGTTGACCCTTCGTTTTCAAAGCTTGTAGCGACTTGATGTGGAATGAGTTTTAACCGGGTGGGTTTGTATTCAGTTATTTAAAAACTAACTCTAAGTTGATGGAAATACTCTCATGCGTATACTTTCGGTCAATGTAGGTTTGCCTCGTTTGGTTGAATGGTACGGGGCATCTCAACCAGCATTTTCAAATATCCCATTTAAGGTGTTGGTATGAGTGAATATATTACCAGTGCGATGGGAAAGTACGAAAAAATAGCCCGGATGCTTTGGGCTTAACTAAGATTCGCAGGAATCGTGTGAACGTAAGCATGGCTATACATTTTCAACCCAAAACTTAACACCACATGCCCTCTTTTTTTAATCCGGGCTTCGGTCGCAAACACCCTGCCCCGAATGCCGAACGAATTCCACCCGGCCAGTATGAAACTCCCGACTGGCCAGTGCTCACGGCCGGCCCAACACCCCGCCCACTTCTTTCGGCCTGGACATTCTCCTTAGATGGACTGGTCGACTCGACCGTAAAGTGGTCTTGGGAGCAATTTAATGCCTTACCCCAGCAGTCATTTACGACCGACATTCACTGCGTAACCAAGTGGTCGAAGCTAGATACCCACTGGCAGGGGGTTAGCGTGGAAATCTTGCTGGAACACGTTACCCTTAAACCCGAAGCTCGCTACGTCATGGCGTATTCATACGGGGGTTATACCACCAACATTCCGCTGGAAGACCTTAGACATGGAAAAGCATTTATTGGCTTAAATTTCGAGAGTGAACCCCTGGCGGTTGAGCATGGTGGCCCTGCACGATTAGTAGTTCCACACCTGTATTTCTGGAAAAGTGCCAAATGGATCACCGGTTTACGCTTTATGGAGCATGACCAGCCTGGTTTTTGGGAACGGGGTGGCTACAGTATGTATGGGAACCCCTGGACTGAACAACGCTACAGCAGCGACGATTAGATGACTCGAATCCATTGGCAACTAGGGGAAGTGACCGCTATTATTCAGGAAACGTCCCGGGTCAAGACGTTTAGACTCCAACTGCCCCAGTGGATCGCTCACCTGCCAGGGCAGCATTATGATTTACGCCTAACTGCTGAAGACGGTTACCAGGCCGAGCGCAGCTATTCAATTGCATCGGCTCCGGAGCAAACGGGCGAAATTGACCTAACCATTGAATTAATAGACGATGGAGAAATATCCAATTATTTACACGAAGGGGTCGGATTAGGCGATAAGCTGGAAGTTCGCGGACCTATTGGAGGTTATTTTGTCTGGCGTGATGAAATGGCGAATAGGCCACTTCTTTTGATCGGTGGTGGTTCGGGCGTAGTTCCCTTGATGGCAATCCTGCGTCATAGGTTTTTAATCGGGGCGGAAAATGCAACTCGATTGCTCTACAGTGTTCGAACACCGGAAGAAACCATCTACAGAACAGAACTACTAAAATTGGCCAACCAGGATGCTACGTTCACCTCGGATTTAACTTTCACTCGGCAGACTCCTTCTCCCTGGGTTGGGTATCAACGTCGGATAGATAGGCAGATGTTGCAACAGGAAGTTAGTGCTTTTACTGTGCAACCCCTTTGTTTTATCTGCGGTCCAACCCAACTGGTCGAATCAGTCACTAACGAGTTGGCCGAAATGGGAATACTTCCTACTGACATCTACACGGAACGCTTCGGCTCTACTGGTGCGTGAAGGCATAATACTCTAGCCTTCTCTCTTTCACTTACTTAAGCTTAACAAATTCCTGTTTTGTTCTATAAAAACAATTGCCTGATATTTATTACACAAGATAATACAGTCACTGTCAATATGTTGGTTTGTAATTTCCCGATTAACAAATTCGTTCATTCAAACGTCCGATTCTGATCAGAACCGCCTTCGCATGTATCGTCTTAAAATTGAATGATTATGCGAATACCATTGAATACCTGGAAACCGTTCGATTAAACCCTCAATTTATTTCAGGAAAGATAGCTCGTAAGCCACTTCAAAGAATTTCCTAAACTTGCCGCAACTGAAGCTTGATACGGATAGTCGTTCACCCAAGCGAGTATCAAGCAGCGTCCAGGTTATTTGGAGTTTGTACACGTGACTAGCTTCTTTCTCCGATTAAAAATAACCCGTAATCGACAGATAAGGCCTATTATCAGAATTCCTTAATAAAAAAGAATACTGGCACAAAAGCGGAGTGAGAAACTACAGGAGCTAGACTTTCAACCGATTTTCAACCGCGTTAACATAACACATCTGTTTACTCATGGCTACCATACTTATAACCGGTGCTGCTGGTGGTTTAGGCCACGTCGTCACCCAAACTCTGCTGAACGAAGGGCATCTCGTCATTGCTACCCGTCAGTACAGCGACAATCCTCAAAACCTTATCCTAGGCTTTTCAGACTTGCTGTTTACCTATGAAACGGATCTATCCGACGAAGCCCAGGTTCAAATGTTGGTCCAACGGGTTATTCCCAAACATGGCCCAATTGACGCAGCGATTCTGTTGGCGGGTGGGTATGCGGGTGGTTCGTTGACGGAGACGAATGGAGACTTACTCGAGAGCATGATGACGGTAAATTTCAAAACGGCTTATTACGTGGTCCAACCCCTGTTTACCCACATGAGTACTCAACCCAACGGAGGCAGGTTTATACTCATTGGTGCCCGGCAAGCTCTGAACGCTCAATTCGGCCAGCAGGCCGTTGCTTATACGTTATCTAAATCCCTGTTGTTCGAATTGTCAAATTTGATAAATGCGTCGGGTAAAGAACTCGATATTGTCTCTACGGTTATTGCGCCCAGTGTTATTGATACCGCTGCAAACCGTCGTGCCATGCCGGATGCCGACTTTACGGCCTGGGTTGATCCGCAAACGCTGGCAGATACAATCGCCTTTGTGCTATCTGGATCGGGCCGCGCCTTGCGAGAACCCATACTTAAGGTGTACAATCGAGCCTAGCTGCTGGCTGGTAACCAATTCACTCGCAAACTAATTTACTGATGGAGGGCAACATTCCCGATTTCAGTTTATTCCGCGTCGTATCACTAGCCAAACTGGCCATTCAGCTCGGCACTGCGAATAAAAGTGCAAATCCACTAATTGGCAACCTTAGTAAACTCGGCGGACTATCGACGTGGTTATCTCCGTTGACGGCTGGGCTGCTCTGGGCGTATGCTACTGATTGAGTTGTACAGTTATTAAAATCAGCGAAACAGGCCCTCATATTGTACATTTCCGTACCTGACTTTTTTATAAGGGTACCAGTGAAGTTTGGCTTTTCGCTTACGTTGATGCATCTGATGTGGTGTTAAATAATTCAACGATGCATGAACGGCGGACCGTAACCTTCCAACGGAACAGGTGTCGAGTTTTCTTTTTCTTATAGCCTACTAAATCATTAAGATAGGTATTCATACTGGATTCTGACTAAAGTTTCCAGTAGATTTCTATGATTCATACAATAGGGGAAGGATAAATATTTTCATATTTCTGACCTCGCCGGACGCAAGCGAAAATGCGCAATACAATTTTATTACGAATGTTATTGAGTACTATCATCTTGTTTTTGCCTTCCGATACTTTGCGGTCAAAGTAGGTCTGAAATTCTTCCGAGTGACGACTGGCGGATAAAGCCGCCAAGTGCAAGAGTGCCTTTACCTTTTTGTTGGCAATCCGACTTACCTGAGGTTTCCCTCGTTTGCGGCCCGAACTCTGCTCAAAAGGGACGACTCCAGCGTAGCAGCGGACGCCGCGCGGGCAAACTTTTTAGGATCAGTAATAGCTTTAAACCGCTGCGGCGGGCCGCTCATTGGTCGTAATGATGACTTCGCAGGGCCGCCTGTGCGGTAGCTACTGTGACACCAACGCCCTTGATGGAAGTAACAATTTCAAATAAATCATGCAATGCTGGATCAGTGACCCGTCCGGCAAGTATTGACCGTTTGTGCAGGTACCATTGAATACCAAGGACAACTTGAAATGGGTATTCGATGGTACCCGCACAATCATTCGATTCCAGGACAAGTAAGTACGCGAGCTCCTGTCACCTGACTACTTTTACTATCTGCCAAACGTAATCAGTTGCATAAACAAAAAAAAGCTGTCTTTTCTTTGGCAGCTTTTTTCTGCATTATAATTACTTACAGGCTATAGTTTAATGAAATTTAGCACAGCTGAATTAATGGTGGCCGCTTCGGTAGTAGGCATGCCATGTGGAAATCCAGGATACGAAATCAGTTTCCCATATTTTAACAATTTTATAGACTTTGCCCCTGAATTAAGGAAAGGAACGATCTGGTCATCTTCACCATGCAGAACCAAGACTGGCACAGTCACACTTTTGAGGTCTTCCGTAAGATCAGTTTCAGAAAAGGCCTTAATACCATCGTAATGTGCTTTAATTCCCCCCATCATGGTCTGACGCCAAAAATTATCCCGAATGCCTTGCGAGACGGTTGCGCCTTCCCGATTGTAGCCATAAAAGGGCAAGGTAAGGTCTTCATTATACTGAGCTCGTTTGGTTGCGGTGCCTTCCCGTATGTCATTAAATACTGATATTGGAACACCATCCGGATTAGTTTCGCTTTGTACCATGATGGGCGGAATTGCACTGATAAGTACCGCTTTCGATACCCGTCCCTGGCCGTGTTTTGCTACATAGCGGATCGCTTCACCACCACCGGTTGAATGGCCAATGTGAATCGCATCTTTTAAATCAAGAAATTGGGTAAGCTCAGCCACATCGGCAGCATAGGTGTCAATATTATGTCCCTCGGACGTTTGGGACGATCGTCCATGCCCCCGTCGATCATGGGCAATGACTCTGTATCCTTCCTTTAAGAAAAACATCAATTGCCCATCCCATTCGTCGCTGGATAAAGGCCAACCGTGATGAAAAACCAAGGGTTGACCTGTTCCCCAGTCTTTGTAATAAATCTCGGTGCCGTCACTTACTGTAATCTTGCTCATGATCTTGGAATTTAAGATTAACTACAATTACTATTTTATTGAATTAAAACTTTTGCCCTCTCACGCCACCAGATGATTCTAATGAGTATGCTCACCCACTTTGAACGAAACAGTTGACCGCCCCGGCAGGTAAATGGCTTTCCTAAAAGCGTGCCAAAGCAAAAAAAGAGGTTAGTGAATAGAAAAATTGCGTCAATGCCCTCCTTAAGCCTAAGATTGATCCTGACTTACTAACGAGTCAACTTCTCAAGACTCTAATGATTTGGATGCTCCAAGGCTAACATCCAATGTATTGGAGTATCTTGTCCTAAAATCCCCCGATTGCGCAGGTGTCTTACACTGAAATAGGTTGTCACACTTTCACCAAAAATCGACAACCATGCAAGACCACATCCGCGACCTGCTGAGTCGCTTTCAGTACAGTGAGCAGCTCCGTGAGACTGCTGTTTTTCGTATCCTCTTTGGTGGAGAAGAAGTCAGCCAGGTAATGGAGGATTTAGGCATTCACAGTGGCCATACTCTGCGCAGCTGGGTTCAACTCTATCGCCAGAAGATGAAGACGGGCCTGCTAACTTTACCCGCCATGAAGCAAGCACAAAAGCGCGACATGGCCGCCTTAAAACAGCGAAATGAGGAGTTAGAACAGACTTTACAGCAAGCCAATTTGCTGATCCTGGCGCTCAACACGATGATTGAGACCGCTGAAAAAGAATTGAATGTGCCTATAAGAAAAAAGTCTGGCCGCATCGGCGGTCCGAACCAAACGGTCCTAAACCTTCGTGAAAACGAGATAGCAAAGGTGAGTGTCGGAAGCCTTTGCCGACTGTTTGCCGGGCCGCCGGAGCGGTGTGAGCCGACAAGCGTTTCACGCTAGAAAACAACGCGCTCAGCGATCGGTGAGCCATGCGATGTTAGTACTGGACTTGGTGACGGCGCTCAGACGAGATGTGCCTGGCCTGGGAACCCGGAAATTACATCTTCTGCTGGCAGAACCATTAGCCAAAAGTGGCATCAAGTTAGGCCGTGACAAGTTGCACAAAATCTTATACAATCATGCTATGGTTATCCGTCAGGGTCGACAGACACCTCAAACAACGGATTCCAATCACCGTCTACATAAATACCCTAACTTACTTATTGATAGGGTAATAACAACTCCCCGGCAGGTTTGGCCGGGCCGCCGGTGCGGTGAGTGATATTACTTACCTGTACATCGGCTTAGGATTTGGCTATTTGTCGTTGATAACGGACGCCTATTCGAAGCTGATTGTGGGCTATTGTCTTCACCCATTTTTAACGGCAGAAGGTAGTCTGAAGGCACTGGACATGGCCTTGGCAACTCATTTGGAAAGGGAAGATGAACTGATCCATCATTCCGATCGAGGGAGCCAATATTGTAGTTTTGACTATGTTCGCAAGCTGAAAGGAGCCAATATTTTGATTAGTATGACTCAGCAAGGTGACCCCTATGAAAATGCCATCGCCGAACGAGTGAATGGAATATTAAAGACGGACTTTCGGCTGAACCGGGTGTTCACTACTTTTGAAGAGGCCGAAAAAGCGGTTGAAAAAAGTATCTATAACTACAATCATCTTCGTCCCCATATGAACGGTCCGCCGTAGCGGCTGTGGTTACCTGACTCCGGTGTTAGCCCATCAGAGCGAACATCCCCTCAAGAAGTACTGGAAACCGAAGGTCTACAAGCGCTCAAAGGTTGTTCGGGACCAAGGTCAATTTGGGTAATTCAATCCGTTTTATCTATTTTGACAACACTATATCAGGATTAAGATTAACCAATAAATTCTCACCCCAAAACTGACAACTTATTTTCAGGATCGGACAACGGTCAACTTATTTCTATACAACACATAGCTAACTTCCTGATATAGAATAGCTTGAAAACAGTCTACTCAATTCGTCCTGACTTAAATCCAGAGCCGCTAAACGCCGTTTTACTTGCCGTACGTTAGCTTCC
>NZ_BAAGTT010000038.1:0-76639 GCF_054781775.1 Spirosoma areae
CACTCGGCCTGGGAGTAGATGGGCGATTCGTTCCCACTGCTGGTCGGTAATTTCATAACGGCGCGCATGGTGCAAAGATGAAACGCTTGGCTAACTTTACCTAACTGTCAACACGCCCTAGTCTCTTTGCCTTCCCATGCTGCTGGAACAAAACAATCGATATGGCTTGTAAATTGGGCATTGATGGTAGATGAGTTACAAAAAATGAAAAGAAGGGAAATCCAGATAAATGCCGCCTGAGTACCTTTTTTTTGTTCCATACATGTTTCGCCCAAAATACAGTACTTTTAAGCAGTGGTTAATCAGATACATTCGGCTCCTGAAACCTCACAAATTCCGAATGTATTTCTGCCCACCCAGATACCGCATTTGCCGGGTAATCTGGCTCGTTCGGCGCTGAATGTAGTTGGACGGATGCTTGATGGAAAACAGGCGTGGGTTGGGTAGCACAGCCGCCATTCGGGCTGCTTCGCTGCGGGAGAGCGTTGCTGCCGCATGCCCATAGTACCGCTGCGCTGCGGCTTCCACGCCAAAAGTCATTGGGCCGGTTTCGGCTACGTTCAGATAAACTTCCAGAATGCGCTTTTTGCCCCAGATCAATTCAATCAGGGCTGTAAAATACACTTCAAGTCCTTTACGGAGATAACTGCGGCCCGTCCAGAGAAAAACATTTTTGGCGACCTGCTGCGATATGGTGCTGGCGCCACGCGGTCGTTTGCGGGTCTTGTTTTCCTTGATAGCGTCCTGGATTTCGTCGAAGTCGAAGCCCCAGTGCGTCGGGAAAGCCTGGTCTTCAGAGGCTACAACGGCCAGTGCGGCTTCTTTGCTGATGCTATCGTAGGGCCGCCATGTTTTGTAAACGTGGCCACTTTCGTCGGTGCCAACGGTATCCATCCAGCGGGAGACAATCAGGGGCGTTAGCCAGACCGGTACGTATTTCAGCGCAACGACATAGCCCAGCGACCCGAAAAACAGCCATAGAAATGCCTTCACACAAAACCAGTAAATCCGTTCCAGCAAAGGCCGCTCACGCATGAACTGGCGGGCCTGCTGCCACCGACCTTTTTTTTGCAACCGCTGCGTAGAGGCATGGGCGGCTTTTGGCCGTGGCTGCTGAGGAGGGGCGTTGCGGAATGTGTTGGCGGGGCGTTGCGGATTCATGGGGGTAGGTCTGTTCCGCGAAAATAATAGTCAGGCGCAGGAAACCCACGCTTCCACCCGATTAACGCCTAAATCTTTAAAATAATATATAATAAGTTTGAGGTTAGAAGTCAGAGGGTTAATGTTGGCCACTCTCGCGTCAGTCAACATTAACCCTCTGACTTCTAACCTCAAACTATTCCACAAACAACGTCGCGGCTACCCGGTCGGCGAAGAGTTTACCGGCCTCCGTCAGGGTCAATTGGTCGTTGGTGCGGGTAAGCCAGCCGGATGCGTACATAGCCGCGAGGTCGCGGGTTTGGCTGTGGGCAAAGTCAGCGCCAAGCAGGGCGTTTAACTCCGTCAGCGAACAACCCCACTGCGTCCGCAAACCCGTCAGGATGTATTCGTTTACCTGGTCGGCGCGGGTAAGCTGCTCAATTTCGGCGGGCAGGATAAGCTTTTGAATATCAGCGATATACCGGGCGTTGTTGGCGATGTTATATTGTCGCGAATGGCCATTATAGGAGTGGGCGCTTGGGCCTATGCCGAGGTAAGGTCGCCGTTGCCAATACGCCGTGTTGTGCCGGGCGTATTGGCCCTTTCGCGCAAAGTTCGAGATTTCATACTGGGCATAGCCTGCGCCCGTTAAGGCACGGGTCAGTTCCTCAAAATGGTCGGCGGCTAAAGCTTCGTCGGCAGGGGGCAACTTGCCCTTTTTCTGCCACCGGCCAAAGGTTGTGTCGGGTTCGATGGTCAGGGCGTAGGCTGAGAGGTGCGGCACATCGAGGGCAAGTACTTTCTGTAAATCAGTCTGCCAGAGTGAGTTGTCCCGGCTCGGAATGCCGTAAATCAAATCTACACTCAGGTTCTCAAAACCGGTCTCCCGCGCCAGCAACACACAGGTTTCGGCTTCGGCAGCGGTGTGGGCGCGGTTCATCCAGCGAAGCGTAGTTTCATCGAACGTTTGAATGCCAATGCTCAGCCGATTGACATACCGACGCAGCCGTTGAAGTTTGTCAATCGTCAGATCGTCGGGGTTGGCTTCGAGGGTTATTTCAGCAACGGGGGAAATCGTAAACTGGGTGTAAATGGCGTCAAAAATTTGTGCTAATTCGCTTTCTGTTAATAGGGAAGGCGTTCCCCCACCAAAATAAATTGTTTCTAACGGCTGTTTGGGCAGGTATTCTTTTTGCAGGAAAATTTCGGTGCAAAGCGCATCGACAAGGGCCGATTTCTGGCTCAGATTCGTGCTAAAATGGAAGTCACAGTAATGACAGGCCTGCTTGCAGAACGGTATGTGTAGATAGAGGTGCATAAACACACAACACCATTAGGTCAGTTTTTTCTCCAAAACAATTACCAGGCCCCATTTACCCTGCACTGTACCAATAATATCAAAACCATGCCGCAGATTCAGAATGAGCATGTCGCGCCATTGGTTGTAGGTTTGGGTTCGGATGGTGTGATACCCACGCTGGCGGCACCAGTCATACTGCCGACGCATCAGTTCAGACGCGATGCCCTGACCGCGGGCACCCGGATGAACGCCACCAAGCCAGCTATAGAAATGGCCGGACTTGCGTTCGTAACCGAGTTTGCAGCCAATAACCTGACCGTTTGCTGTTGCCAATAGTGTTTGCAGACCCGTTCGGTCAACCTGATACGTAAGTTCGGCGAGGATTTCGGGGCGGGATTGATTGTCGAAAATGCCGGTTAGCAAATCGAGCAGAGAAGCCAGCAGTGGCTCCGGGGGAAGCGTAGGATATGATTCGTAGTGCAGGTCCATCCGGCGAAATTGCGGAAAAGAACCTGTCAGCCAAAGAAATCAGGCAATCAGTCCGGGCATTTCTTGCAGCGCTTACTCTTTTTGTACTTCTTGCAGCACTTTTTCAGGACGCATTCATGCCCCAGAAATGGGTTCGTCTGGATAAGTGATTTTGATTCGTTGAGCGAAACACTGCCCAAAAAAGAGGGATAGTCGGTAGTCATTGTAAATCCATTGATTACGTGGGCAAAGGTACGCTTGTTTAGATTTATTACAAATAAAAATTGATGAAAAAACATTTCTTCGCCCTTACCCTCCTCTTTATTGGAATTGGTATAAGTTTCGGGCACGAATTCTGGCTGCAACCCAGTACATTTTTCGCCAGCATTGGCGGTAAAATCAGGGTGCAGGTACTTGTTGGTGAGGGCTTTATGGGTGAGCGGTCGGAAGGCAAAAAGAACCGCATCAGCCAGTATCGCCACCATACCGTTGCAGGCAGCACCAACCTGGCGCCTGCCCTCACGGGAGAGACCTACGGCGATGTGACGGTATCGCTGACAACGGCAGGTACGCACCTGTTTAGTTTTGCCAACACGCCCAAATTTTTAACCATGAAGCCCGACAGCTTTCTGCTTTACCTGGAAGAAGATGGTCTCGACAATGCAATTGCCGCCCGAAAGCAACGGGGCGATACCGGCAAACCGAGCCGCGAGCTTTACCAGCGCTGTGTGAAAACACTGGTGCAGGCTGGCCTCAAAACCGACACTACCTTTGCGAAGAATACCGGCATGATGCTGGAGATAATACCGACTAAAAATCCGTATGATCAGCGACCGGGGCAACGGGCGGAATTTACCGTATTGTTCGGCAATAAACCGCTGGAGGGCGCGCTGGTTCGCTACTGGAACCGAGACGGGGCGAACCACCTGACCGAAGCGAAACAGCGCTCCGATGCTCAGGGACGCGTTCGGTTTGTGCTTAAATCGGGGGCTAATATGGTTAGCTTAGTGCGGATGATTCCCAATGACGATGCTGCAACGGCCGACTGGCACAGCTATTGGGGCAGCCTGACATTTGGTTGCCGGTAAACAGTTTCTTAAACTTAACCTTATGACGTCACGCTTAGCTTCTCTTTCCCGTTTTCGGGATGTCGGTGTTTTACTGCTGCGGCTGGCCTTCGGCTTTCAATTGGTGAAAGTCTCGTATAAAAATGCGCTGTTTCCCGCCGAAAATCAACCGGAGTTTATCGCTTACCTGATCAAACTGGGGTTTCCGTTTCCAACCGTTGGCGCTTATTTGGCGTCGTATACCGAATTTATCGGCGGCATTTTGCTGCTGCTTGGCCTGTGGACGCGCTGGGCATCTTTATTTCTGATTATCAACTTTAGTACTGCCTTTTTGCTGGCACATATCGCCATCAACGATACCTATCAGAATACGTTTCCATCCGCTAATTTAGCGGCAGTCAGCTTTTTTTTGCTCCTGAATGGACCAGGAAAGTACTCCATCGACGGACAATGGCAAAGGTCGTCAGGCGATGACCTGGTCCATCCCTGACGACCTCCCCTTAGTTTCCTGTGTTACAGATTTATTTCGCCCGTCAGATACAACTGTACCCGCCCCGAAATATCGACTCGGGCAGGGTTCTCACCGTCGTCGTTGAGTTTGCAGCGAAGGTAGCCCCCGCGTTTGGAAAGCTGCCGGGCAATAAGTTCGGTTTTGCCTAATTTTTCGGCCCAGTAGGGCACTAAGGTGGTATGCGCCGAGCCGGTTACGGAGTCTTCGTCGATACCCGTTTGCGGCCCGAAAAATCGCGATACAAAATCCACGGCTTCTTCTCCAGCACCGGATCGGCCCGGTGCCGTTACGATGACTCCCCGTGCCGGCACCGTACTCATCTCCCGAAAATCAGGCGATAAGGCTTCAACCTGGGCCTGGGTTTCATAGACCAGCATATAATCGGTTTTTCCCTTGAAAATGGCGATTGGTTTTTCCCCCAGGCTGGCTATCAGAGCGGGCGGTTGCAGGGTAGCTTTCTGAACCACATCGACAGGGAAATCAAGCGTGAGCCAGCCGTCTTCGCTTCGGCAGACTGTCAGTACACCAGACCGGGAATTGAAATAAATCTGGTCAGGCTGGGTTGCCTTTGATGAATCGTGCTCCAGAAAAAACACAACATAACCAGCCGCCAGAGTGGCATGGCCGCATAAATCCACCTCGACCGTGGGCGTAAACCACCGGATATGATAGTTCGTTTCCCCATCGGTTTTTACGTAGAAAGCCGTTTCGGCAAGGTTATTTTCAGCGGCTATCTGCTGCATCTGTTCATCGGGCAACCAGTTGGTTAGCGGAACAACGGCTGCGGGATTGCCAGCAAACAGGCGGTCGGTAAAAGCATCGAGTTGATAAATACGCATTGGTTTTTAGCGCGTGCCAGGCACGTTTAGGAAGTTAGGAGTAGTGTTCTGCAGTCAGTAATGCATCGAAAATAGAGACCGAAAATGCTGTTAGTGAGGGTATTTTGAGGTCGGCTTTGGCAAATTTAGGATCATTGTATTCAAATTCAGCCGGTACAGCCACGGTTCGCATGCCAGCGGTAACTGCCGACATTAACCCGCTCCCTGAGTCTTCAAAAGCAAGGCAATGGGCAGGCGATACAGTTAATTTTCGGGCCGTACCCAGATACACATCGGGAGCAGGTTTGTTATGCGCTTCGAGCGTAGCCGAATGCCAGAGTGTCAGTGAATTGCGAATGCCCAGCCGGTCGACAACGACCTCAATCAAACTCATCGGCGACGCCGACGCAATGGCCGTTGGAAGGCCGCGCTGCACGAAAAAATTCAGCGCGTCGATGGCGCCCGGCATCGGTTCGGCTAAGGTGGCGATGCGCTCATGAACGCCCTCGGTAATGGCATCGGCGAGGGTTTCGTGACTTCGGCCTGCTGCTGCCTGTTCGGTCCAGGGGGAACGGGCAAACCAGTAGCGAACGACCTCCAGAATGGGCAATCCGGTTGTTTGTTTGCATTCATCATCGGTCAGATGCAGCCCAACCGAGGCAAACACGATCCGTTCCATCGCTCGCCAGTGGGGTTCAGAGTCCACCAGCAGCCCATCCATATCAAATATTGCGGCTTGTATCAAAATGAAGTATGTTGAGCTTTTTATACGTGTGCCTGCCGGAAGGGTTTTACATCGATTTTCTCCCAAATGCCCTGCACAATATACGGGTCTGTTTGCAAATAATCTTGGAGTTGGTCTTCGGTTTCCATATTGAGCATGAGCATCGAACCAATCATGTTTCCGTCGGGATTGAGCAACGCGCCACCCAGAACGAACTGTCCTTTTTCTTTTAGCTCCCGAACATAATTGAAGTGAGCGGGCCGGACAGCCATGCGCCGGTTGAGGGCGTCCGGGTCGGTACGGTCGTAGGCGTGAATGACGTAGTGCATAGCAGAATGACGTATTTGGTTGAGCAAGATACCCGCTTTTTTGGTTACCAGCCAATTCTACCCGACCGGATTCTGATCCTGATGTAAATAATTAGCATCGTCCAGGGCATCTTTTGCATGGTCAAGAAAACGGTCGATTTGCTCATTCATAAAAATACTCCTTCCTTACGGGCCTCCTGATAAACACCGCCATATGCCGTTTTATATTTCGCATAGGAAACGGGTAAAGGTGAAATAGCTAAACCATATTTCAACAGAAAGCCGGTTTCGATGTCGATTATTTTACGTATCTCGGCATACGTATTCACCTGCTCATCCTTCAGCAAAACCATCAGGTCAATATCCGACTCGTCGTCGTAGTCGCCCCGTGCGTAGGAGCCGTAGAGGACCACGTCGTGCAGGCGGTCGCCGTAGAGCAGTTGCAACGCTGCTTTGAACTCCCGCACAATGGGTTCGATAGCCGGATTAATTGGCGTTTCCATGTTGCAAAATACTCTTTTCGGCCTTTTCTTCCTAATTTCCAGTTTTTCCGGTTATTGCTCACCTCGTTCTCTGATGAAATCAATCGTCTGCTGCTCACTCATTTTTTTTACGGCCCCGGTGCTTGCCCAGCCCGCTCCGAAATCTGTTGGCTCAACAACCCGCCCACAACTCACCGTCGAAACCATTATGCAGGACCCGAAGGTCTGGGTCGGCACGTCGCCGTCCAACCCGTTCTGGTCGGATGATTCCCAGACACTTTATTTCAACTGGAACCCTACCAGCGGGGCTACGGACAAGGCGACGAGCGATTCGCTCTACAAAGTGACCTTCACCAGTACGCCCCGCTCTCCATCACGCATAGCCTCGAAGCCTGCCAAAGTAAGCCCGGCCGAACGGCGGGCCTTACCTACGGCTCCCGTTGCTGCCTACAATCGGGCGTATACGCAGCGGCTGTTTGAGCGACAGGGCGATTTGTTTTTGCTGGAAGTAAAGTCCGGCTCCACCAGGCAGCTAACCAACACCGTTGAGACGGAAACCGATGTGGCTTTCTCCGGTGATGAGCAGCGGGTCATCTTCCGCCGAAGCGGTTCCAACCTGTTCAGCATCGACTTAAAAACGGGCTTACTAACCCAACTCACTGATTTTCGTGCCGGAACGAAGAAAGCAGAACCGAAGCTAACCGACGAAGAGAAATTTCTGAAACAGGATCAACTGCGGCTGTCGTCGGTGCTGAAGGAACGTAAGGCCAAAAAAGACGAAGGTGAACGCATCACGAAGGCCGACCGGCCCAAACGCCCGAAGGAAATCTACCTCGATGATAAACAGGTGGTGGCTCCTCAACTCAGTCCCGACGGTCGTTTTGTTACCTACCGCCTGACGAAACCGGCAACCAATGCTAAAACGGCTCAGGTGCCCAACTACATTACCGAATCGGGCTATACTGAAGACATTCCGGCCCGCACCAAAGTGGGCGCTCCTGTGGCTGGTCAGGAATTTTTCGTGTATGACATTGCCAGAGACACGGTCCGGGCGGTAAGTACGAAAGACATTCCGGGTATCAACGATACACCAGCCTACCTGACATCGGTCAGCAAGGCGAAACCGGATACGGCAAAAAAAACGCGGCCCGTAGTCATCAACGGCCCTGTCTGGTCCGATGATGGCAAATTGTGCGTGGTGGTCGTGCGGTCGCTCGACAACAAAGACCGCTGGATTATGCGCTTAGACCTGGACACACGCCCGACCGCAACTCCCAAACTTTCGCTCCTCGACCGCCAGCACGACGATGCCTGGGTGGGCGGGCCGGGCATTAACGGGCAGGGTATGGGCGGGGCTTCACCGGGCAATATGAACTTTCTGGCCGATAATCAAACGATCTGGTTTCAGTCGGAGGCCGATGGGTATTCGCATATCTACACCGTCAATGTACTGACGGGGCCATCCAGTCCAGGGCAAAAAAAGCAACTAACTTCGGGCAAATTTGAAGTGCAGCAGGTGTTATTGTCGAAAGATAAAACGCACTTTTTTCTGCAAACCAACGAGGTTCATCCGGGCGAGCAGCAGTACTACCGGATGTCGGTCAATGGTGGGCCGCGAACCCGCTTAACAACCATGACCGGCGCCAACGACGTGACGCTTTCGCCCGACGAGAGCCGCATGGCCATTCGTTATTCGGCCAGCAATCAGCCCTGGGAACTGTATGTGAAGGACATAGGGGAGGAAAGCCGGGCCGCCGGGCGGGAGAAGGGAGAAGGGAGTAAGGCAGCGACAAAACTCACTGACTCACAAACGGATGGTTTCAAAAGCTATCCCTGGCGGGCGCCATCGCTGGTAACGATTCCGGCCCGCGATGGCCAGACGATTTACGCCCGATTGTATAAACCAGAGAATCCATCGGGCAAGAGTGTTGTCTTTGTTCACGGGGCGGGTTATTTGCAGAACGCCCACAAATGGTGGAGTCAGTATTTTCGGGAGTATATGTTTCATAACCTGCTGGCCGACAAGGGCTATACAGTACTTGACATCGACTACCGGGCCAGCGCGGGCTACGGACGCGACTGGCGCACGGGCATCTATCGGTACATGGGCGGCAAGGATTTGGAAGACCATGTCGATGCCGCTAAGTGGCTTGTGCAGACGCAGGGCGTCGATGCGAAACGAATTGGAATTTATGGCGGCTCCTATGGTGGCTTCATTACCCTGATGGCCATGTTCACCGCGACCGATCAGTCCGGCGTTCCGGTGTTCAGGGCCGGGGCGGCTCTGCGGCCCGTAACCGATTGGGCGGCTTATAATCACCCCTACACGGCCAACATTCTGAACGAACCACAGGATGATTCGCTTTCATACCGCCGTTCGTCGCCAATTCACTTTGCTGAAGGCTTACAAGGCCATTTGCTGATCTGTCACGGCATGGTGGACGTGAACGTGCATTTTCAGGATGCTGTTCGGCTGGCGCAGCGGCTCATCGAACTCAGGAAAGAGAATTGGGAACTGGCCGTTTACCCCGTTGAGGACCACGGCTTTGTGGAACCGACAAGCTGGATGGATGAATACAAGCGGATTCTGAAACTGTTTGAGGAGCGGCTGTAAGTTTAACGTTCAATGTTTCATGTTCCAACCGGGCTGCCGAAGTCCGGCATTCCGGTGCGGTTTCAAGAACGCACCAGCAGCATAAAACGTGAAACATTGAACCGCACCGGCGACTCACCTGAAACCATAAACTTTTACTCCACCAGCACCCGAATCAGCGACTGCCGCGAATGGGCATTCACTCTTAGCAGATAGATTCCCGTTGAAACGCCCGTCAGTAGCCATTCGGCTTGTTTTTTACCCGTAAAGGCCGGTATCTGCCCGCTCATGACCGCCCGGCCCGATGCATCCAGCAAATCAATTTGTATCGGTGAACGTTCGCCCTGCTCGATTTCTACCCGCAGCCGGTCCAGAATGGGGTTGGGGACTACCCGCACCGACAGGGTCGAAGCGGGGTCTGGAATGCCCGTCAGGATAAAGTTGATGGCATCGGATGGGGGCGATGCACAGCCATTGGCCGTCACGATGACGTAATACTGGCCACTCTCGAACGGCACCAGCGTAGGCCCGGTGGCATTCGGAACGGGCTTGCCCGGATCGGCACCCATGCGAACGTACCACTGTATGCCCGCCGGCTGATCACGAACGGTTAGCGTGCTGCTGCTTACCTGACTGATCGTTGGTTTGTCGGGTAGCGGGAACTGCGCTTTTATGGTTACAAAGATGGTCGTGGTCGAGCAGCGATTGCTATCCAGCACACTAACCGTGTAGGTACCCTCGGCCAGCGCGGTTTGAGTAGCGGTCAGATTCTTTAACGTATCCCGTCGTTCGGTGGACCAGTAATACGTAAATGGTTTAACGCCACCGACCACCTGCACAGTTGCCTGGCCATCGCGGCCACCCACACAGGCTACATCCTTACTTGTTCCTACCGAGAGCGATATGGCGCCCCCGTTGGATACGACAGCAACGACGGAGTCGGTACAGCCTACTTCATCGATCACCCGAAACCGATAGGTATTTGGCCGAAGCCCACCAATCTGCGGGTTGGCCTGATACGCCTGCCCAATAAGCTGATACTGCCGTCCCATGCCTGTGCCGCCGGTGCTGGTTAGGTTAACCGTGCCGGTCGGGCAAACGCAGCAGGTAGCCGGTGTAGGCACTGCCTGCACTTTCAGTGGGTCCGCTTTGCCGACGCTGACGGGAGCAAGGCTTGTGCAGCCGTTGGCATCGGTGCCTACAACCGTGTAATCGCCAACAGCCACGCCCTTAAACACATTCCCGGTGGCGGGGGTGTTGTTCGTTGTCAGTTGATACGTTACAACGCCGGTGCCACCCGCCGGAGTAACCGTTATCGAGCCGCTGTTGGGGCCAAAACAGTTCACCGGTATCGAACTGACAGCCAGTTTCAACTGAGCTGGCTGCTCAATCATTACGCTTTTTTTACTGGTGCATCCGTTAGCATCGCGAATGGTGAATTCGTAGGTTTTCGCCGATAAGCCCGTAAATTGAGAACCGTCCTGGAACGGATTCGTGCCAAGCTGAAACTGATAATTGCCCGTGCCCCCAGTCACGGAAATGGTAACGCTGCCATCCGCCGTACCCAGGCAGCGGGTGGGTTTTGGAGTCAGGGTGATGGTTGATGACGTCGGTGCGCCAATCAGCACTGACCTGTATAATACACACGTATTCTTATCTGCAACAGTAAGCGTGTATTCTGTATTGCCCTGTAGGTTCACAAACGTTCCGCTAATCTGTGGGGCGCCATTGTTGAGAATATACCGATAATCGCCAATACCACCCGAAGCCACCGCAATAAGGCCCCCATCGGCCCCACCATTACATTTTGCTGCCACCGGCGTGACGACTACCGATAAGGGCGGTGGCTGCGCGACGACAACATTCGCCCTCACTACACAGTCTGAAGCATCTTTTACCGCAACTGGGTAGGTTCCGGCTTTCAGATTGCCGAGCGCGTTGTTTGTCTGAAAAGGGTCGTTATTGAACTGATACTGAAGGCCACCCGTGCCGCCACTCGCGTTGAGCACAATCCGGCCATCGCTGGTACCATTGCACAAAGCCGACGTTGATTCGGGGGTTAGTACAATGGCCGGACGTACCTGAACCGTGCCCGTTGCACTGGTTGAGGTAACAGTGGTGACAAGGGCCGTTGTGCTACTGACAGCCGTTGTGCTGACGGCGGTTGAACTGGTAGTTGTTGTACTGATGGCGGTGGTTGTCGCAACAGACGTGCTGGTTACGTCGCAGATGGCCGTGTAGGTTGTGGTCTGTTGGGGAGAAACCGCGACAGAAATGCCTGTTTGGCTTGTTGACCACCGGATGGCTCCATTGGCCGGACAACCGGCTGCGGTTAACGTCGTGCTGGTGCCGGCACAAACAACCGCCGAACTTACCGATACAGTTAATACGGCAGGGGCGTTCGCTGGCGCTCTATCAGTAGCCCAACCCGACACAGACCCACAAAGCAATAGTAAGACGCTGATGCGTATCGTCTTACTATAAGTCAAAAAAAACGTAGAAAAGGAATATAAACAGTCTCTCATATCCGAAAAATCGTAGCAAGCCGACAAAGATAGGTTGTTGGGTTACGAAAGTGATGTTGTACAGCTTACGATTCTGTGCAGATGGCCAGGAAATTAGCTTGTGGATGGCAACATCATGACTCGTTCAGGCCATTCCGGTGCAAAAACTCTAAACAGGGCAATCGTTATTGATGGAATAGCCGCTTCCGTCAGATTTAGTAAAACAGCCCCCAGTCGTCTGGCGCGTCGTTATCTTTATCAAATCCGTTGACCCACTCGACAAACAGGAGCCTAAACTGCTCGATTTCGTCACGCAATACATTCAGGTAGGCGGTAGTCGCCAACTTTTCGGCTTTGCAATAGGAGGTTTGGGCCAGCAGTTCGCGGGCGTGCATTTTGATGATTACGGCATTTTCCATCCGCAGGGTGTATAAATCACCCCCTTCGGCCCCAACGATTTTTGGCGCCAGCATCATGGCATTGGCCAGCATCTGCTCGTGCATCATCAGCACGTCTTCCTCCTTATTTATTGTTTCGACAATAGCCTGAGTCAACTCCATCAGTTCATTGGCCTTACGCAGAATGGGCAGATTTTTGATACGCCGGTTTTCGGCCTCCATCTCGGCGCGGGTTTCTTCAGGATCATAATCCTCATCGAAACCATCCCAGTCCATGAAGCTATCGTCGTCGTCTTCGTCGTCAAAGTTCATCGCAAAATGGGCAGAGGGAATAAACACCTTCTGCATGCCAAAGTAACACAAAGGTTTCCCAAAAACAAACCGATTTGCTCCAAAAAGCAATTCCCGGCTCTACCCATGTCGCTGTTTTTCAGGAGCCACAAGCCCTGATTCTAAGCAGCAGTACTGCCTCCTGCCGGTGCTGAAGCCAGCCGTTAATCTGTCGAAGTCTGGAAACACCACCCCGCATTTTTCGAGAAAACAGCGCCTTGAGTCGCGCATAACGGGGGGCAACCTGTATATTTGTCAGCTTTACTGGTTGGCGTGAACGCTTCTAAAGCAGACTCGCCAGATTTCCCTACTGTATCGAATGACGTATTGTTTAGGAATTAAAGTTGCGTCGGGCTTAGTTGCCATTGCCGACCGACGACTAACCTCCGGCACCGAAGTCTCATCGAACCGGAAAATTTCGGTTCATGAGGTCGAGAACCATTCCCTGTTCATTATGACATCAGGCCTGCGTTCTGTGCGCGACAAGGCCATTACGTATTTCAAAGAAGTGCTCACCGAGCAGGACCGGTCCTTCAACAAACTCTACAAAGCCGTCAATGCCTTTGGGGAGCAGGTGAAGCGGGTGGCTCAGGAAGACAAGTCCTCGATTATTGCCAATGGGCTGAATTTCAACCTGAACGCTATTGTGGGCGGGCAGTTGGAGGACGACGACGAACATAAACTATACATGCTCTACCCCGAAGGCAACTGGGTTGAGGTTGACCAGGGGTCTCCGTTTAAGATTATTGGCAACTCGGGCTACGGCAAGCCGTTGTTATTCAGGAATCTATCCTACGAAACCAACATGCAGGATGCCCTGAAGATTGGTTTCCTGGCCTTCGATGCGACCCGCGTCAGCGCCAACGATGTCGATTATCCATTAGATGTCGTCATCTATCCCAAAGATAGTTTTCACATGACTGAATACCGGCTCGAAAAAGATGACATGGACGAAGTATCGCACCAGTGGAGTGCGCTGCTGAGCAACTCGGTCCGAAAGCTGCCTTCGTACTGGATGGACCCTATTTTTGAGAAAGTCCGGGCCACAAAAGAATTATAAAGGATGAATGATAACTTCCCGCGTCAGCTAATTCATCCTTTATAATCGCTCCGGCGACCCGGTCATCCTTCAACAACCATGCACCTTCATGTTCGGCACGAGTCTGAGTACACCTACGATAGCCCCGTTGCTCTTGGCCCACAGACGCTCTATCTGTATCCACGAACGTATCCGTATCAGAAATTGCTGGCTTACGACCTGATTATTGATCCGAAACCGTCCAGGATTGTGCGAAACATCGACGTGGAGGGCAACGTGCAGCAGGTCGTGTATTTTAGCCATCCAACGACCCACCTGCACGTAACGGTTGAGATGGAGCTACAATCCGATGAATTTAATTCGCTTGATTTTGTGCTGTTTCCGTTCGAGACCAAGCGGGTGCCCTTTCGCTACCCTGCCAAATTCAGCGACCTGCTGCATCCGTATCTGGAACGGGTAGGCGTATCGGAGCGGGTGGAAGCCTGGGCACGGCAGTTGGCAATCAGTGCAGGCTGGCAGACAACCGCCTTCCTGATGGCGCTGAATCGGGCTATTCGGAAATTCACCTACGAAATTCGGGAGGTAGGCGCCCCTTTTCCGCCCGAACAAACCCTGACCCTTCGGAAAGGTTCCTGCCGCGACTACACAACGCTGTTTATGGCAGCCTGCCGGAGTCTCGGTATTGCCGCCCGATTTGTGAGTGGGTATCTGTTTGGCAATCCGCAGCAGGAGCACCAGCTTCACGCATGGGCGGAGGTGTACCTGCCGGGGGCAGGCTGGCGGGGTTTCGATCCAACCGAAGGGTCGCTGGTGGTGAACCGGCACATTTTTCTGACATCGACGGCGAAACCCGAATTGGCCGCTCCCATCAGCGGCACATTTCAGGGGCGTGCCCGCTCAACACTGAAGTCGGAGTTGTTGTTTGTGTGAGCAAAGCAGGGGGCACAGAGCCTGGGGCAGAGGTTTCAGGGGCTGACAGTAACTTTTATTTTTTCCTTTGCCCCTTGCCCCTTGCCCCCTGCACCCTGCACCCTATCTTTGCAACCTTACCAGGACACACTTATCAAACCCATAACGTGGCATTAATTAAGTCTATTTCCGGCATTCGAGGAACGATTGGGGGGCGCAGCGGAAACGGGCTGACACCATTGGATGTCGTAAAGTTTACTGCTGCCTTTGGCCAATGGCTTCGGCAGCGCACGCCCGAACGCCAAACGATTGTGATTGGCCGCGACGGGCGGCTATCCGGCGAGATGGTCTCCAAATTAGTTTCCGCTACGTTACAGGGTCTGGGCCTGACTGTCATCGATCTGGGCCTGTCAACGACGCCAACCGTAGAACTGGCCGTGCCTGCCGAACAGGCCGCCGGGGGGATAATCCTGACGGCCAGTCATAACCCGATTCAGTGGAACGCCCTTAAACTGCTCAACGAAGCCGGTGAATTTATTTCGGCTCAGGATGGCGCCGAAGTGCTGGCCATAGCCGATGCCGAATCGTTCGAGTTTGCCGAAGTCCGTAAATTAGGCCAATACCGCGCCGATGCGACCTGGCTGCAAAAACACATCGACCTGATTCTGGCCCTGCCGCTCGTTGATCGGGAAGCCATTGCCGCCCGAAATTTCCGGGTGGTTGTCGATGCCGTCAACTCAACCGGTGGCCTGGCCGTACCGATGCTGCTGGAAGCGCTGGGCGTTGAGCACATTACCAAACTACATTGCGAACCGACCGGCCAGTTTGCCCATAATCCGGAACCACTGCCCGAAAATCTCCGCGACATTATCAAAGAAATGGAGAAGGGTAACGCTGACCTGGGCATTGTGGTCGATCCCGACGTTGACCGGCTGGCGCTGATTTGTGAGGATGGCTCAACCTTTGGTGAAGAATACACCTTAGTGGCTGTTGCCGATTACGTGCTGAAGAGTAGTCCGGGCGGGAATACCGTTTCAAATATGTCGAGCACGATTGCCCTTCGCGATGTGACCCTGAAACACGGCGGTCAGCACTTTGCGTCGGCGGTGGGGGAGGTCAATGTGGTGCAAATGATGAAAGAGAAGAAGGCCGTTATTGGGGGCGAAGGCAATGGGGGCGTTATTTACCCCGAGCTGCATTATGGGCGCGACGCGCTGGTTGGCATTGCGTTATTCCTGACGCATCTGGCTAAGTCGGGCAAGTCGATTTCCATGCTGCGCCGGACTTACCCGAACTATTACATCTCTAAAAATAAGATTGAATTAACTCCCGACATTAACGTCGATGCTGTATTAGCGCGGATTCAGGCCAAATATGCCCGTAATCCCATTAATACCATCGATGGGGTAAAAATTGAATTTGACAAGGAGTGGGTTCATCTGCGTAAGTCGAATACGGAGCCTATTATCCGTATCTATTCTGAATCGGATACGCTGGCCACGGCCGACCACCTCGCGGGTAAGATCATTGACGACATTCGGCAGGTGCTCGCCGAAAATCGGTAGGATTCCCCTCACCCAACCCCTCTCCCAGGGGGCGAGGGGCTCACAAACTGCCTTTATAACCCCTCCCGCACCGGCGGACCGCCCAGGGGGCGAGGGGTTGGGGTGAATAAAAAAACGCTGGTTCTGTGTGCAGAACCAGCGTTTTTTATGAACGTCGCCTGTAGCCTACCGGTTGGTAGAGGTTGTAGTTAGATCATCGTTGTAATCGGTTCCGTCCCGCGTCACCGACTGATCGGTTGTTGTACCCGTGTTGCCGAGGTTTTCGACATCGACCTCCGTGTTGCGAACGGTATCCCGAACCGTTTCTACTCGTTCGTTTACCTCTTTGCCGACCGAAATTTCTTCAACGACATTAGCCGTTTTCGACACAACCGGTACTTCGGCGTGTTCGGTCAGTTCAATTTGCCCCTCCTGAAACGCGTTCAGATCGGCGTCTGTTGCGGGCCGGTTAACGGGATTCCGCTGAACGGTAACCCGCTCTTCACGCAGACGCAGGCTTTCCTCAACGGGCCGCTCAACGATGCGGCTACGCACCCGAACACCCCCCGTTTCTACTTCGCGCTTGCCTACTTCCAGATTTTCCTGAATTACCCTGATCGTTTGGTCCGTATCGGTTGGCAGGTCGCGGTTTGTCGTATCGGTGTAATTCGTCGTGTCGGCATAAGCGCCACTGCCACTAATTGTATCGTTGCCACTTATTGCGCTGCCGTAGCCATATTGGGTAGCTTTTTCGTCGACGTCAACGGCACCGTTGTCATCGAGAATATCGGCGGCCCGTTCCGCTTCGTCATCCGATTGAGCATGAACGGTTACGACCGATCCACGGCGACCAACTTCGGCGTGTTTTTTGTAGTTATCGTCGTCATCGTCGCCACCGCCAAACAGCGATTTAAAAAAGTTACCGATGCTGTCGCCCACATCTTTAGTATCATCAACAACTTCTTCTGCCATTGTGCCGGATGTATTGGTGTGCCGATCCGGAATACTTGCCGAGCCATCAGCGGAATAGGTCCCACCTGTGTTGCTGTTCGTTGTGACGTCAATGTCGCTCCGCGAGAAACCTGCGTCAACTAATTCGTCTACTGCCTGCTGTGCTTCGGCTGCGCTGTCGAAAATGCCAACTACTGTTTGTTGTGCCATGGTACTACTGAGTTAAGCGTTGAGAATTTAGTTTAACAAAATTGATTTATAACGAGGCCTTTTCAGGCCGAACGTTCGTCATTAGGCTCACTCCGCTCCACGGTTATTTCTTCTTTTCGGAGCATCACTTCCTGCGTTTCCTGGTCGGTGATGTGCCGTTTGGTAACGTGTACTTCCTCAATCAGCAGGAGCCGTTTCTCAGTCACCAACACTTCGCGCAACACCGGAATGATCATTGTTTCGCCCTCGTAGCGAACAGCCGGAGCCTCATCGACATACTGATAAACGGCAATGTGTTCAACCGTAACTTCTTCCCGGAAAACGGGTATATCAACCGTCTGCGGTTCCTCAATTACCCGTTTGGCAATGCGAACCACACCCGTTTCAATCAGCTTTTTACCAACCTGCACCTGCTCCTCGATAACCGGAATAATGACTGGTTCCGTCCGGGTGAGGGTAGTTGTTGGCTGTCGTGCTGGTTCGTTCGATTGACGGTCGGTGTTCATCGTGTTGTTCATCGGGTCAGCATTGATGAGAACCAGGGTCCTGTCTGGTGTTTGCCATGCTGCCCTTAGTTAAAGAGGATATTGGCCTATTTGTTCTATAATTAGTGTATTTTTTATTTTAGGGCACCTGCAGGCTTTTTACGGTATCGGCCCGGCACAAAGAGCCTCGTTAACTTGCCCACCAGGAGCCACTATCCTGTAGAAGAAAATACTCATTGATTACCTGTTTGCTCCATTTATACATTATCGTTAAAACTATAGTAGTTTGAAAATCAATATGTTAGCTGAAGATTATAGAGTATGGCACAATTTTTAGAGTGAGTAAGTGATCCCAAAAACGAATTCAAACTATACACGATCATGAGCTTTTTGAAAGGAGTATTGACGGGCTTAGCTATTGGTTACCTGACAGCGCCCCGTTCTGGTAAAGAAACCCGCGACAAATTAACTAAGCAGGCAAACGACCTGCAGGATCAATGGGAAGAGGGTGTTGCTTCGGTGAAATCGCAGGTCGATAAGCTGGTAGGCAATGCCGAAGCGAAAGCGAATGAATTTGCCGGTCAGGCGGAACGCAAAGCGGACCAGTTTAAAAACAAGGCGAAGTCGACTTACAACCAGGACCAGGCGAAAGCCGATTACAACAGCACCGTTGATGACACAGCCGATGCAGCCAAATCGGGCATCAATGATGCCGAAAACGCACTGAAATTTAATTAAGCTGACAGATTATTACCAGTTGAGTGGTTAGCAGGTTAGTCGTATTTACACATGACTTGCTCGTAGCTAACTAATTAATTACTGGTTTTTTCAATGGGGCAAGGCCCTCGCCAATCTGGCGAGGGCCTTGCCCCATTTTGTGCCTGCCTACCGGTCAATCAATGCGTTACACGTTGTATTGCTAATTCGAGTATCTTTTACCCACCTTCCCTGTTTAGCCATGATGCCGAACCTGCCTGCCACCCGGCTCACGCCCGCCCGCTACCTCTGCTTGCGGCTGTGTCTACTACTCGGACTATCCGTCGTCTCCGGCTGTATGACCACCCGGGTTTTTACCGAACCCGACTGCAACACCCCCGCCAATGTCACCTACACACAGGAGACAACCACGGCTTATTTCTGGGGACTGAAGCAGCCTGCCGACACCAAACCACCCTGCGACCCTCGTTTTAATCACCTCAATGGTGTCACGGTGAAATCGACATTCGGGCATTACCTGCTGGCAACGGTTACGCTGGGCATTGTCAACAAACGGCGGGTGCAGTGGTGCTGTGCGCCTTTTGTGCCGCCAACGGATTCGCTCTGACTGGCCCTATCCAAAAACCTTCCTTACCATGAGCCTACCCAATGGACTTCAGCGAGTGCCGGTAGTTGAACTAACCAACCGTCATGAGAATTTTACCCAGCCCTTAACGCCTGATGCGTCGTTTAAACTGACCATTCCAGCCGGGCTGCCCGATAGCAAGTCGGAGTACCGGCAAACAACGGCTAATTTTCAATGGCTCATCCAACACGGCATCGACAACAACCTTCGCCTGCGGGCCATCGGCAAAAACTGGTCGTTTGCCAAAGTGGGCGTTACCAACGGCGGCATGGTGGATACCGATGCTCTCATGCAAACCTTCGCCATACGAAAAACATCGGTGGCACCAGCCTATCTGAATGCGGGCAAATCGGCAGATAACCTGTTTTTTGCCGAATGTGGCATTACCATTCATATTTTGGAGCAGTTGCTCGAAGCCCGCAACAAATCCATTCTGGCCTCCGGAGCCAGTAATGGCCAGACGATTGCCGGAGCTACCTCGACGGGCACCCATGGGGCCGCCTTCAACGTTGGTTCGGTACACGATTCTGTTGTTGGGCTGCACCTCGTTTGCGGCCCCAACCGGCACGTTTGGATCGAGCGGGCGTCGTATCCGGTCGTCTCTGGCCAATTCACCGATTTGCTTGATGTAACGGAGGTTATCCGCGACGATGATCTGTTCAATGCGGCTATTGTTAGTTTTGGCTCGTTTGGTTTTATTCACGGCATTATGCTCGAAATCACGGATTTGTTCTGGCTCAAATCCTACAGTATGACGAGTGTTCCCTACACCAACAGCCTGAAAAAAGCCATGACCGATTGCGATTTTTCGGGTCTTGGTAGTTTGTTGAACCTGCCCCCTGCCACCCCGGACGCCCAGCCTTACCACTTTCAACTGATTTTCAATCCCCACCAGGTCGACCTGACCGGGGTCGACTCAACGCGGGGGCTTTTCACCCGAATCCTCTATAAACACCGAACGAAACCCCCTGGTACACAGCCACCTCCCCTGAAGCCCGGCTTTACCTACGGCGACGACACAATGGGGCTGATTCAGACCTTACTCGATAAACTTACCCCGCGAAAGCACGTACCCACACTGGTGAATGCACTTTATCCACTTGCCCTGGAGAACACCGACGGGTGGGTGGGCACGATGAGCGATTTTTTTGGTAACACCAACATCCGGGGCAAAGCGTCCAGTGCGGCTATCGGCCTCAATGCAACAGACAGCCCCCAGGCGCTGGAAGAAATGGTGGCCCTGAACAAACAGACGGCTTATCCGGGCGTGATGGCTATGCGCTGGGTAAAGCAAACCCCGGCAACGCTGGGCTTCACCCGGTTTCCAATAACCTGTGTACTTGAACTGGATGGCGTTGACGCCCTATTGACCCGCCAATTTCTGGAGCGGGCCTGGAATCGGCTCGACGCGCTGGGTATTCCCTTCACCATGCACTGGGGCAAAGTCAACTTCGGTCTCACTGCCAGCCGGGTGCGGCAGATGTACACGGATGCCCGTGTGGATGCCTGGCTTGCGGCCCGGCATTATGTTCTGGATGCGCCCAGCCGGGCCGTGTTCACGAATGAATTTATGGAAACCTGTGGCCTGGATCAGGAAGTCGTGCCGGATAGCCCAATTGTGTAATTCGTGCGAATAAAGTCATGCCAAAACTTCCTGTCTCATTGAGCAACCTTCGATTTGATTTGGTGTCTGTTCAGGGACGGTCATTGTCCATGGCGTTACGTGCTCAATGTGGTGTCGCCGGGCCGTCGGAGCAGTATTGCCGCCCCTTGTGCTATGCCGACAACGACAACAAGACGATTATCAGCAATCGGAATCGCTCCGGCGAACCGGCCGAACCACCTCAAGCCTGCAACCTGCTATGATACGCAACTATGTCAAAATTGCTTTTCGGAATCTGGCTCAAAACAAAGTCTATTCCTTTATCACCATTTTTGGCCTGTGCGCCGGGTTGACCTGCTTTGCCTTTATTGCCCTCTGGGTCCAGGATGAGCTAAGCTACGATCAGTTCAATCAGCACTACGAGCGGATTGTTCGGTTGACAACGACAAAAAAGACCGAATCCGGCCTGATTGAATCAGCAAGAACCGGCGCTCCGCTGGCAATAGCCTTACGGCACGATTATGAGGAAGTGGAAAATACCGTTCGCTTAGACAGGCGGGAGGAAATTGTGCAGCATGACAACCAGCAGACGCTGCAACCCGGCATTATTCTGACCGATCCGTCGTTCTTCGACGTATTCAGCTATAGCTTAACCAGCGGCAACGTCGCCACCGCCTTAACCGAACCCTACTCGATTATTCTGACCGAATCAACGGCCAAAAAGTACTTCGGAAATGCTGATCCGATGGGGCAATCGCTCTTGATTTATATGTATGACAGTACGGGTAAAGGAGCCAGCTATAACGTAACCGGTGTCATGCCTGACCCGCCCCGAAACGCCCACTTTACCTTTGCCATGCTGGGTTCGTTTAAAACCATCGAGGTTACCAGACCAGCTATTCTAACCGCCGGGGGCTGGGCCGATCTTCGCTATTATACGTATGCGTTGCTCCGAAAAGGCGTTGACTGCAACGCCTTAGCCCGAAAACTTGCGCCGTTCTACGCCCACCATACCGGCCAACAGTTGACTGCCGGGCAAGCTGTCAATTTAGGGAAACTACAACCTTTAGGCGACATTCATCTCTCCTCGCACTTAGCCAATGAGATCACCGCCAACGCCACCAAGGGTCAGGTGTCTATTTTCTCGACCATCGGCCTGTTTATTTTATTGCTGGCCGGAGTTAATTACACGAATCTGGCCACGGCCAGGTCGGCGGGTCGAGCCAAAGAAGTGGGCATCAAAAAAGTAGTGGGGGTGCTTAAATCACAATTAATCGTTCAGTATTTATCCGAATCAGTCTGTATCGCCCTGATTGCCTTCGTGCTATCGATGTTGGTTTCGGCTTTCCTGCAACCCTTCGTTTACCAGATTACCGATAAAGAGCTTTCCCTGTTTTCATCCCCGTTATTACTGCTTTTCCTGGCGGGCATCAGTCTGTTTCTGGGTATGCTGGCGGGCATGTATCCGGCCTTTATACTGGCCAATTTTAAACCGGTCAGTACGTTAAAAGGGACGTTTAAATCAGGTACGAAAGGCGTCGTTTTGCGCCAATTCCTTGTCGTATCGCAGTTTGTCATTACCCTGATCCTGATCACCAGCATTGTGATTATTTACGCGCAAATGATCTACATCAAACACAAGGACCTGGGGTACAACAAAGACGCGCTGCTATTTTTACGCCACAATGGCAATGCGGATGTTGTGCAGGGTTACCCAGCGTTTAAGAACGAATTACTGGCCAACCCGCTGATTGATGGCGTTGCTGCGTCCCGGTCAGGACTGGAAACCGGTAGCGGGGAAACCACCGACCGCCATGGCAAACCAATATCGCTCATGACGGCGCGGCTTGGCATCGATGCCGACTATCTGGCGGTTCATGGCGTAAAACTGATCGCGGGGAAAAACGTGACGCTCCGGGAAACCGGCGATACCATCGGGCAGATTATCCTGAATGAAACGGCCGTAAGAAAAGCAGGCTGGAAAGGTGCCGAAGCAGCCATCGGCAAGCCTTTTAAACTGGATAACCGGCCCGGCACCGTTGTTGGGGTGGTGCGCGATTTTCACGTCAGTTCCCTGCAACATACCATTGAGCCGCTGGCACTATCGCCACGGGACGGTTATTTTTCGCGAATTGCGGTAAAGATCGACCCGGAAAAAGCGGGTCAGAGTCTGCGGGTTCTTAAGGACGTATGGGCCACCCATTTTCCGGTGGCGTTGTTTGACTATGCGTTTGCCGATGAGCAACTGGGCGAGCAATACCGGGCCGAAGAACGGTTCTCAAGCATCATTCTGGTCTTTTCCATCCTGTCGCTGGTGATTGCCTGTCTGGGCTTATACGGGCTGCTTGCCTACTCAACGTCTCAAAAAACCAAAGAGATCGGCATCCGAAAAGTATTGGGTGCTACCGTCAATGGCCTTGCTGTCATGTTATCCCAGGACTTTCTGAAATTGATCGTACTGGCCAGCGTAATTGCCACGCCTATAGCCTGGTATATCATGCGTCGGTGGTTGCAGAGTTTCGCCTACCGCATCGCCATGGAATGGTGGATGTTTGCCGGATCGGCACTGCTGGTGTTAGGTATTGCTTTACTGACGGTGAGTTACCAGACCATCAAAGCCGCCCTGATGAACCCGGTGAAATCCCTGCGCTCTGAATAGATTAGCGGAGTCAATTTGTGAAACGAAGGCTTACTCCCACTCAATGGTGGCGGGTGGTTTGGAAGAAATATCATACACGACGCGGTTGACACCCTTCACCCGGTTGATGATTTCATTGGAAATATCGGCCAGAAATTCGTAGGGCAGGTGCGCCCAGTCGGCAGTCATACCATCCACGCTGGTTACGGCACGCAGCGCCACCACGCGCTCGTAGGTACGCTCGTCGCCCATAACCCCCACCGATTGCACCGGCAGAAGCATTGCTCCGGCCTGCCACACTTTGTCATACAGCCCTTCCCGCTTCAGGCCGTCAATGAACAGCGCGTCGACCTGTTGCAGAATGGCCACTTTTTCGGGCGTGATGTCGCCCAGAATCCGAATGGCCAACCCAGGCCCAGGAAACGGGTGACGACCCAGAATCGTTTCGGGTAGGCCTAACGTTCGGCCCACTGCCCGTACTTCATCTTTAAAGAGTGTATTAAGCGGCTCCACTACTTTCAGTTTCATGAAATCGGGCAGCCCTCCCACGTTGTGGTGCGACTTAATGGTGGCCGACGGGCCTTTCACCGATACCGATTCGATGACATCGGGATAAATGGTTCCCTGTCCCAGCCACGACACCCCCTCGATCAGGTGCGCTTCGTGGTCGAACACCTCAATGAAGGTTCGGCCAATGGCTTTGCGCTTGGCTTCGGGGTCGGTGAGGCCAGTGAGCGCGGCATAGAACTGATCTTTGGCATCAACACCTTTTACGTTCAGCCCCAGGGTCTTATAGGACTCCAGCACGCCCGAAAACTCGTCTTTTCGCAACACGCCGTTATCCACAAAAATGCAGTACAGGTTCTTGCCGATAGCCTGGTGAATCAGCGTAGCGGCCACCGACGAATCGACCCCGCCCGACAGGCCCAGCACAACTTTATCGTCCCCAAGTTTCTGTTTTAACTGAGTAACGGTCGTTTCAACAAACGATTCGGCCGTCCAGTTCTGGGCACATCCGCAAATATCGGCCACGAAGTTACGGAGCACCGTTTTGCCCTGGAGTGAATGGGTTACTTCGGGATGGAACTGAATGCCGTAGGTTGGTTCGCCATCCACCTGAAAAGCCGCTATCCGAACGGTATCGGTCGAGGCAATGATGGTGAAGTTTTCGGGAACGCTCGTGATCGTGTCGGCGTGCGACATCCAGACCTGCGAGTGCTGATCGATGCCGTGCAGCAACGGATTTGCGGTATTGACGGTGCCTAATTTGGCCCGGCCATATTCGCGAATCGCCGATGCCTTCACCTCGCCACCACTGGTATGGGCCATCAGTTGCGCGCCATAGCACACACCCAGAATCGGCAGTTTATGCCGGAAAGCGGCTAAATGGACATCGGGCGCATCGGCATCGCGGACCGACGAGGGACTGCCGGACAAAATAACGCCCTTTACGGCCGATGTGATGGTTGGGAGGTGGTTGTAGGGATGGATTTCACAGTAGACGTTCAGTTCGCGCACCCGGCGGGCAATGAGTTGGGTATACTGCGAGCCAAAATCCAGAATCAGAATTTGTTCGGTGGCCATGAGGGGTCTCTAAAATGCAAAGGTAGGGCATTTTTCTGATATGCCCTTCCCAAAACCACTGTTCCCCACGCTCAGCGGCTCACGATTAACCGACACCGAACGCCACCGGTTCGGTACTGCATGGCGAGCACATAGAGGCCAACGGGCAGTGTGGCAACTGAAAACGTGAGCGACGATGCCCCCGATGATACTGTATTATTTCGGGATAAAACAACCGTGCCCGCTTCATTAGTTAGGGTTAGCGCAACCGAATCCCCCGTCCAGTCGAGCGGTAAGCGTACCCGCACCTGATCGCTGGCCGGATTTGGGTAGACCAGCGCCCCGGTATGCTCCGTCGGGTCGATGGTCGATAACTCAAGCTCTGGCCCTTCTTTGACTTTGAGCACGACCTGCAATGACGCCGTCGCAACGGGTGAGTAGCTGGATTCCGCTTCGCGGCTCAACAAACGTACCCGGTAAGTATATAGTTGACCGATTCGCAGCGAGTTAGCCTGGTTGATTTTTCGACGATCGTCATAGGCGTTGACTAAGCCGGACACGCGCACCAGGGGGATAAAGATCCCATTTGTGTCGGCCCGTTCAATGGACCACTGCGCTAAACTGTCTGCTTTGCTACTCCAGGTAAGCCTGATGGCGCTCGTATCGACCGGAGTGGCCCGGAGGTCGGTCGGGATGGGCAGGGGTGGGGCTATAGGAACCTGATAGAACGTCAGTGCCCGCATACCCCGTTGGTTACGAATCAGGGGACCTGCGTAAAAGCCAAGTTCGTTATCCTGATAGGAGGAAGGCAGGTAGGTCAGGTGTTTGGCCGTAATGGGTTTTGTCAACGACAGAATCAGTCGGTTACCCTGTTGCCTAACCGACTTAACAAGACCACTTTCGCCAGCAGGATAGTCGGTGTACATAAACGTAGACAGACTTTGTGTATAGCGCCGACCCGTAGTCGGGTTTGTCATAACCGTATCGGCGGGCCACTGCATCGCCTGACCCGGCTCGAATTCCAGCGTTAGTTCATCCTGCCTGGGTGTACTGTAAAACAACCGCTGAAGATTGGGCGACTGGATGTTACTGGTATCCACGGAGGCATAGAAATCGCGGGCTATGAGCCGATAAAGTTCCAGCCCAAACTGGAAATAACCGGCTGCGTTGTAGTGGACCCCCTCGTAGCCGGGCAACCCAACGGTCGCTATTGGTTCATTATCGCCAAACAGTACGTTCGACCGACGTTGAAAATCACGAAGCGCGCCCGCCCGGCTGATGTCGTTGGTCAGGATGTTGAGTTGCGGATGATAAACTTTTTTTAAACCCGTATAATCCTGTTTCCAATAGCCATACAGTTGGGGAAACGTTCGGATATACACGTCGGGGCTGTTGGCGGCTTCGGCTTCGCCCTGCCGCCAGATTAGGGCCTTTGCCCGGCTGGCCACACCCGCTTTTTGCGCCCGGTAGAGCAGCCGCCCGTACAGACTGGTCATGTTAGCGGGTTGGACGCTATCCCGACGGGCATGATCGCTGATGGAGGTTGAGCCAGCGGCACCGTTAATCACCGCCGTTGGAATGCCCTGCTGTTCCTTAATGAGCCGCTGGAGTTCGACCCCCCAAAGGCTGTTGTTGCCCTCGGTGGTGCTGGTCAGGCACCAGGCTGTATCCGCCGGGTTATAGGCGACATCGCCCCGATTTACCCCGAACGTGCGGCAGAATTCATTTCGGTAGGCCATGTCGTCAAACCGCCCGACGGCGTTGGACTGCCCCATAATCAGAAAAACATCGCCACAGACGATACTGTCGCGGAACGCAACCTGAACCGAATCTGCGGCAGGCTGCCCTTTTTTGACCCGATGGGCAAACAGGTAAAAACTGTACTCGCTCAGTTCTGCCCTGATGATGGGCGTAAACGCGAAACGCCCGGTCAGCGAGTCGGTGTTGGTACGGGCATATTGGTAAGGTTTCTGATTTTTAAGGACAACCAGCGAGATAGACTTTGTTGTCGGGTCCGACCCGCGCCCGGCAATGGCAATGCTGCACTGACTGGTCTGATCGCGGGGGTAAAGTTGTAAAGGAGCAGGCCACTGATTGAGCGTAACGGCTGGTTGCGCCCAGCCGGCAAGCGGTCGAAGTAAGCTAAAAAGTAGAACGATTAACGGTAGTCTCACAGAATTGCAGTATAAAATAAATACAAACATACCAGTTTGTAAGTACAACTATACTAAGACGTTGCTACTTAACCCGGCGTCACTCGCCTGCTACCTTTCCTCATGGATACAACAAATACTTCTTCCTGATTTGTTTGTAGGAATCCAGCGCGGGCTGCCAGCTTTTACGAATCTTAGCCTCCGGAACACCCGCCAGCAGTTGAAGCCGAAGCTGATCGGTACCGGCGAGCCGGTCGATGCCATTATTGGCCAGAAAAAACGCCGACTTATCCGATGCCCGCTTAAAAAAATCAAAAAAGTAGGTGAGCATCAGGCCCTGCTTCGAGATGGTGGCTTTCGATAAATCCAGCCCGTAACAGGCTTTTCCTTCCAAGGGCGGATTGACCGCACCGGGCTTATCGACGGGGGTGAACGTATATGGCCCGTAGTTGGTATAGGGTGAGCCAATTACCTGAAACTGTTTGTCGGTCCCGCGCCCGACGCTCACGACGGTTCCTTCAAAAAAACAAAGCGACGGGTACAGCAGCACGGCCTGCTGATTGGGCAAATTCGGCGACGGTGGCACGGGCAGTACGTAGGGCGTCTGGTGGGTGTAGTTTTTGAGTGGGACCACCGTGAGCGGGCAGGTTTTTTTCGGCGTATTGCTCAGTCCGGTAAGCCAGCCTTCGCCATTGATCATCTGGGCCAGTTCGCCGATGGTCAGGCCATACACGACGGGAATGGGGTTAAGCCCCACAAATGATTTAAATTTCGGGTCCAGCACCGGCCCGTCCACATAATGCCCGTTTGGGTTTGGGCGGTCGAGAACATACAGGGGTTTGTTGGCTTCGGCGCAGGCTTCCATCACATACTGCATGGTGCTGATATAGGTATAAAAGCGGGTGCCAACATCCTGAATATCAAATACCAGCACATCTAATGAATCCATTTGCCGGGGCGTGGGTTTGCGAGTTGCGCCATACAGGGAGGCAATCATAATCCCTGTGCGCGAGTCGCGGCTGCTGCTGATTTCTTCGCCATCGGTTGCCTGCCCCCGGAAACCGTGTTCGGGGGCAAAAATGGTTTTAATGGTAACGCCCCGCGCAAGCAGGCTGTCGACTAAATGGGTGCGGCCAATGCGTGACGTATGATTTACAACCAGGCCGACCCGTTTGCCCAGCAAAGCGGGCAGGTACACGGCCAGTTGATCGGCGCCGGTCTGGATTGGCGGAGCGGCTTTCTGGCTTGTTTGCGCCTGGCAGGCCAGCGTAAATAGACTAAAGCCAGCAAAAAAGAGTTTTGTCAGTAGCGTCATGGGCGAAAATACAGATAGCGTTCTGCAAAACTCTTACTTTTACGCACCAGAACAAAGTATTAAGTCGTTAGTCGCTAACGACTACTGACTGACGACTATCGCTTTTTAGACTGACGACTTCCTTTGAACGTTCCTGTTTTTCTGGCCCGAAAAGTTCGCCATGCGCCCGAGGGCAGCTTTTCGGCCACGGTGACCCGCATTGGCATCGCCAGCATTGCCCTGGGGCTGTCTATTTTGATTGTCGCCTTTGCGGTATTGTACGGGTTTAAAGACACCATCCAGCAGAAAATATTCCAGTTCGGCGCGCACCTGCAGGTCAGCAAGTTCAGCAATAACCTATCCTACGAAGAAAAAGCGCTGCCCCTCAACACGAATCTTTACCGCGATAGCACCACCATTCCGGGTGTTCAGCATGTGCAGGCAGTTGCCATGAAAGCGGGCATTCTGAAAACAAAGGAGGAACTAACCGGCGTGGTGTTGAAAGGTGTTGGCCCGGATTACGACTGGAATTTGTTTCAGGGGTCGCTGGTAGCCGGAACCGTGCCGACGGTTGGGGCCGATACAGGCTCCGGCTCCACGCAAATCCTGCTGAGTCAGTTCATGGCCAACCAGTTGCAGGTGACGGTTGGTCAGAATTTGCTGCTGTATTTTCTGGGGAACACGCCCCGCGCCCGCAAAATGACGGTGGTGGGTATTTATGAAACGGGCCTGGAGGAAGTCGATAAAACCATTGCCCTGGGCGACATCCGGCTTATTCAACGGTTAAATCGCTGGGGACCGGACTCGGTGGGCAGCTACGAGATTTTTGTGAACGATTTCAGTCGGCTGGACGCTACGGCCAACACCATTTTCGACGTGATGGCTCCCGACATGCGCCTGACCCGCGTAACGGATCAGTACCGACCACTGTTCGACTGGATGATTCTGCTCGACCGGAACATGATTATTTTGCTGACGCTGATCACGTTTGTGGCCTCGTTCAATATGGTGTCGGTGCTGTTGGTACTGATGATGGAGCGAACACCCATGATTGGCCTGCTGAAAGCGCTGGGTGGCCCTAACGCGCTGATTCGGCGCATGTTTCTGTATGTCGGGCTGAATATGGTTGGCTGGGGGCTACTCATCGGTAACGTCGTTGGGCTGGGCATTTGCTTTGTCCAGGACCGGTTTAAGTTCATTCCACTCGACCCCAAAAACTATTTCATGAGTTATGTGCCCATTATCTGGGACTGGCCCACGATTCTGGCCCTGAATGGAGCGACCGTTTTACTGATTGCGCTGGTGCTCTGGATTCCAACAATCGTTATCAACCGGGTTCAACCCGTGAAGGCACTGGCTTTCAAAAAATAACGTGACAGAGATAGGCAAAATCTATCCCTGTCACGTCTATGTCTGGAGGTATGCCTGTTTATTTCGACAGAGCTGCATTGGCGTCCAAGCGACCGCCGGTAACTGTTTTTCCAGCCAGTGATGGCGTTGGTACTGCACTTGACAGGATGGCATTTCTGATTTGCGCCACCGACGCGCCAGGATGCGTGGATGCGTAAAGCGCTACTGCGCCTGTCACGTGGGGGGTAGCCATGGACGTGCCGCTATAGGACTCACCGCTGTTAAATGCCGTCGTTGAGATGATGTCGACACCCGGTGCGCCAAGATCAACCGTGGTAGCGCCATACTGCGAGAAACTGGCCAGCCCACCGGTCCGGTTAATGGCCGCTACGGAGATTACGTTAGGCAGGTTGTAATTAGCCGGGTAGCTGGGCGACGTGTCGTTGTTGGTGCCACTGTTACCGGCGGCCGCAATGAACAGGATCCCGGCCGTGTTGGCTCGGCTGATGGCATCATAAAGCGCCTGGGAGTACCCACCACCGCCCCAGGAGTTGTTGCTGGCGACCACGTTGATTCCCCGTTTTTTGAGGTTGGTCAGGTAATCTACAGCTTTGATTGCGTTGGCCGTCGTGCCCCCGGTGCGTCCCAAAAATTTGGCCGAGATTAACGTTACGTTCCAGTTCATACCAACGATGCCGATACCGTTGTTGGCTTTACCGGCAATCGTGCCCGACACGTGCGTACCGTGGTCGTCCAGTGATCCCTGGCTGCCACCGTCATAAATTGTCCGGTCGTTGTTGGCAAAGTCCCAGCCATTTGTATCGTCTACCAACCCATTGCCATCGTTATCGACTCCATTGACCGGATCGTTGGGGTTGGTCCAGACCTGGCCGGCCAGTTCAGGGTGTGTGTACTGAATACCCTCGTCAACCACACCGATATACACCGAAGCCGACCCCGTAACGCCGGTTGCCCAGGCGGCTGCTGCATTACTGCCATATTGATTAGCTGGAGTTGTGGAGGGGCCATACATACCCCATAACGACCCGTTAGTGAAGTACGGATCTGTCGCTATCGCTGCATGGGTGTAAACGAAGTTTGGCTCGGCAATCTCAACGCCGGGTATGTTCTGTAAATCGGCAATGGCGTCAAGCACTTGCTTGTTTACCTTAACCAGCAACACCCCTTCTTTCTTACCCGCACGCTCCATGGCGCTCGTCAGAATCTTCTCGATGGGTTGCCCTTTAATTTTGTCCAAGAGTTTTTTCTTGACATCCTCAGGAAGGCCCTCCGCAAACTGAATCAGTAGTTCGCCATCAACATAATCCTTACCGGCATTAAGTCGGGCATTTGCGTCTGATCGGGTTGATGAAACCGGGCTTTCAATGGCTATTGGCTGACAGCCAGCCAAAACCAGCGAAGCGGTCAAGACTACGGCCGTAGCTTTTGCAGCAAAATCCACATAACGATTCTTCATAAACTTGATAATAGATTTTTAACTTGAGGTTAATGAAAAATGAATTTTACGGCAAGTTAAGTTTATTTTTTCTAAAATAAGCCAATAATCAGGGTCTGTTTATGGGCCGACCCGGTAAAGCCCCAACTGCAATGAACGAGTTTATTTTTGTCTGAACGTTTGCCTTCCGCCCGGCGACTTACGACTTTTGTCTATGCAACAGTATCATGATCTGCTCCGTCACATTCTCCAGCACGGAACCCGCAAAGCCGACCGTACCGGCACCGGCACCCTCAGCGTATTTGGTTATCAGATGCGCTTCAATTTACAGGACGGCTTCCCCCTGCTGACGACCAAAAAAGTGCATACCCGGTCCATTATTCACGAACTGCTGTGGTTCATCAGGGGCGATACAAACGTTAAGTACCTGAAAGACAACGGGGTCAGTATCTGGGATGAGTGGGCCGACGAGAACGGCGATCTTGGCCCTGTGTATGGCAAACAATGGCGCAGTTGGGCTGCGCCTAACGGGCAGGTGATTGACCAGTTGCAGGATGTTTTACGCCAGCTTAAACACACGCCCGATTCGCGCCGGATGATCATCTCGGCCTGGAATCCGGCCGATGTGCCCAACATGGCATTACCACCGTGCCATCTGTTGATGCAGTTCTATGTGGCGCCCCCTGACCGAAACGTCGGACCGCTCCTGAGGGGAGAAACAGCCAGTAAATTATCCTGCCAGCTTTATCAGCGCAGCGCCGACGTATTTCTGGGCGTGCCGTTCAACATTGCCAGCTATGCGCTGTTAACGATGATGATTGCTCAGGAGTGCGGCTACACGGCGCATGAGTTTATCTGGACGGGGGGCGACACGCATCTATACCTGAATCATTTAGAGCAGGTCGACACGCAACTCGCCCGCGACTTCCGCCCGCTGCCCACCATGCGCCTGAACCCGGCGGTAAAATCCGTAGTTGACTTTACTTATGAAGATTTTACACTCGAAAACTACACTCCGCACCCGGCCATCAAGGCCCCGGTAGCGGTGTGAATAATGGATAATGAACAATGAATAATGTCACTTGGCGAACCCATTATTCATTGTTCATTATTCATTTATTGGCCAGCTTCTGATATTCCCGTTCAATCAGCGAACGTTCATCATTACCCCGGAAGGCGTGGTAATAGTGCGAGGTCAGGCCAATGCCCCAGCCCAGCATCGGGAAAATGGGCCAGGGAAAGATAAAACCGGAGTTGCCCGACGACCGGAAGGCGAAACTGCTGAGTGCCCAGATGAGCCAAAGACCAGCATTGACGATTAAATAGGTGCGAAAGTGCATCCGAAAGGCAACGCGGGCTTTAGCTTGTTTCCACAAATAAGGGTCGCGGTCGGGGGTGGTTGGGGTCGATTCCATAGGATTAGAGGACTATTTTTGCGTTGAATCAGCCTTGTTTGTGCGCTGATGAACGAAAGGTAACGGCGGCAATGCCGGGCATCCCTGCAAAATCTGACTGATTGCCTATCTTGCGGAGTAAATTGCCGTTTTTGTATGACCAATTCCGAAATTGTCGACCTGCTCGAACTCACAGGCCGGTTGATGGAACTCCACGACCGCGACGCGTTTAAGACCCGAACGTTCCAGACAGCCGCCTTTAACTTAGATAAATCCACTGCCGATTTAGTGAACCTGCCCGTTGAGGAGTTAGTCAAACTGCCGGGCGTGGGAAAATCTGTCGCTCAGAAAATCCGCGAGATTGCCGATACCGGTCGCCTGACGGACCTTGATGACCTGCTCGCCCAAACGCCCGAAGGTGTGCTGGATATGTTTCGGATTAAAGGGCTGGGTGTGAAAAAAGTACGCACCCTTTGGCGCGAATTGGGCATCGATACTCTCCACGACCTGCAACAGGCGGGCGAAAACGGGCAGATTGCGAAAATTAAGGGCTTTGGCGAAAGTACGCAGGAGAAAATTCTGGCCGCACTGGAATTTTTACAGGAGCAACAGGGCAAAGTTCGTATGGACAAAGCCGCCATGATGGCCAATCTGTTGCATGATGAACTAACCAAACACTTCGACCGGGTCGATATTAGCGGGCAGGTTCGCCGGAAAGCGCAGGAGGTCGATACAGTGCAATTGCTCGTGCAAACCAACGACCCCACTGCGGCCATGCTCACACTGAATAACCTGCCGAATCTGGAACAAAACGAGGCTGAATCGTCGCCGTTTGTCTGGCGCGGACGGCTGGCGGGTTTTGATGTTCAGGTGGAACTGCTGCTGTATCCGGCTGAACAGATGAACCGGCAGTTGTTTATTCAAACGGCGGCAGAACCGCATTTGCAGCAGGTTGGAACGGGCGGAGCATCGTTACTGCAGATTGCTTATTCCAGTGTGGTCTCCGAAGTGACCGACAAAGAAACGGCGGAGGTCGAGCAGGCGATTTATGCACGGGCTGGCCTGCCCTACATCGTGCCCGAAATGCGCGAAGATGACTTTGCCTTTCGCTGGGCCAGCCGCCACCAACCCGACGAACTTGTTACCTGGGACGACCTGCGCGGCACCCTCCACAACCACAGCACCTGGTCGGATGGCAAGCAGTCCATCGCCGAGATGGCCAACTATTGCCGCCAACTTGGCCTGACCTACTTCGGCATTGCCGACCACTCCAAAACGGCAACCTACGCACACGGCTTAACCGTTGAGCAGATTCAGGCGCAACAAGCTGAAGTAGATGGCCTTAATGTCGGTTTTGGTGATGACTTCCGCATTATCAAAGGCATTGAATCCGACATTCTGGGCGATGGCTCACTGGACTACGACGACGCCACGCTGGCCACCTTCGATTACGTCGTGGCCTCGGTTCACCAAACCCTGACGATGACACTCGAAAAAGCCACAACCCGGCTCCTGCGGGCCATCGAAAACCCGTACACAACCATTCTGGGGCACCCGACGGGCCGGTTGTTGCTGGCCCGCGAAGGCTATCCCATCGACCACCGCGCCATCATCGACGCCTGCGCCAGGCACAACGTCATCATCGAAATTAACGCCAGTCCCTACCGGCTCGACATCGACTGGCGCTGGATCGACTACGCGATGGAGCGGGGTGTTAAGCTGAGCATTAACCCCGATGCCCACAGCCTCGCCGGTTTGTTAGATATGCACTATGGCGTAGCCATCGGCCGGAAAGGCGGGTTAACCAAAGCCATGACATTCAATGCCCTGACGCTGGCGGAAATGACGGACTACCTGCAACAGCGACGGGTGCACATGCGTACCTGAAGCTATTAGCGAAGGCATAGCCGGAGCAATATCGGGTAATGACAGAGCAAATAGGGTAAATCGGCCGAATTACCCCTTTTGGTAGTGATCCATGGGCGCATTCGTTGCCAACGTTGCGCCTTCTACCGTCGTTCTATGCGCTTTTTCTACGTAGTGTGCTTGTTGTTTCTGCTCAACGGGGTGAAGGCCCAGCAAAAAACGAAACCGAATACCCCACCGCCCACGTTTCCGGCAACGGGGTATGTGCGCGATGCCAAAACCGGTAAACCCATTCAGGGAGTTAATATTGTGGTGCTGGATGTGTCGAAAGGATACGTCACGGCGAAAGATGGGTTTTACATTGTGCAGTTGCCGCCCGGTAAGTACGTGCTGCGGTTCTCGCACGTCGGCTATCGACCCCGGCAGGATACGATCGCGCTCCAGAAAACGCTCTTCCGGGAAATCACGCTCGAAGATGATGCCAAAGACTTAGAAGAAGTGGTAGTGACGAGCGAAACGCCCGACCGCAACGTCCGTAAAGTCGAAATTGGCGTGTCGCAGATGACGATTCGCAGCATCCGGCGCATTCCGCCGTTGATGGGCGAGGTCGATGTGGTCCGGAGTTTATTGCTGCTGCCGGGCGTAACAACGGTGGGCGAGGGGGCGCCGGGGTTCAATGTTCGGGGGGGGGGCGCCGACCAGAACCTGATTTTGTTCGATGATGCACCCGTGTTCAATTCGAGTCATCTGATGGGTTTTTTCTCGGTATTTAATCCCGACGTGGTGCGCGATGTGACGCTGAACCGGGGTGGTGTCGCGGCTGCCTTTGGCGGGCGGGCATCGTCGGTACTGGATGTGAAGATCAGGGAGCCGGATGCCGACAAATGGGGAATTACTGGCGGTGTTGGTCTCATTTCGAGCCGCCTGGCCGTTGAGGGGCCAATCATCAAAAAGAAACTGTCGTTTCTGGCGGCTGCGCGGGGTTCGTTCAATGATTTTCTATTTAAGCTGACGCCCCCCAATCTGCGGGGTACGAAAGCTAATTTCTACGACCTGACGGCCAAGGTAAAGTACCAGCCCAACGAAAAGAACACCATTACCCTGACGGGGTATCTGAGCACGGATGTGTTCAAACTGCCCTCCGATTCGCTCTCTGGTCAGGAAATTAATGCCGCATCAACGCAGTTTAACTACCAGACACTTAACGGCGTCCTGCGCTGGAATTACTTCGTCAGTAAACAACTGAATCTGGCTGCGTCGGTTATTCTGAGTCGATACCGCGCCGATTTATCGTCGCCGGATTCGGCCAATGCGTTCCGGCTCGAATCCGGTGTCTGGCATCGTCAGGTCAAATCAGATATAACCTACACGCCCAGCGAAATCCACCAGTGGCAGGCGGGCCTGAGTGCGATTGATTACTTCGTGCAGCCCAACACCCGAACGCCAGGGCCGTTCTCAAATGTGCTGCTGGCCGATCTCGCCCGCGAGCGGGCCTACGAGCTGGCGGCCTACGTGCAGGATGAGTGGAAACTAAACGCCAGGGTGGCCCTCATAGCCGGACTTCGCTACTCGACCCTGCTGAACCGGGGACCGGCAATCGTGCGGACCTATCCGGAAAACGCCCCCCGCCAGGACGAAACCGTTGCCTCGACCAAAGTCTACGAAGCCGGAAAAATCTACAACACGACAGGCGGCCTGGAACCCCGGCTGGCGGTGCGCTGGTCGGTGGGCGAGGGGCGGGCCATTAAAGCGGGCTATAGCCGACTGCGGCAGTATATCCAGCAGGTAACCAACACGACAGCCGCACTGCCCACCTCGCGCTGGCACCTGAGCGACACCTACACGAAGCCCGTTATTGCCGACCAATGGTCGCTGGGGTACTTTCGCAATACGGCCAGCAACGCCATCGAAGCATCGGGGGAGGTGTATTACAAAACCATCATCAATGCCATCGACTACCGCGACGGCGCCGAACTCCAACTGGCCGAGGCCGTTGAAACGCAGATTGTGCAGGGGCATGGCCGCGCCTACGGGTTTGAGGGAATCCTTCGCAAAAACAAAGGCCGCTGGACAGGCTTCGTGGGCTATACCTACGCCCGCACCTTTCTGACCATCAATAGCCCCTATGCGGGCGAGCGAGTGAACAACGGCCTCGAATACCCGGCTAACTACGACAAGCCCCATACGCTGAACGTTCTGGCGACGCACCGCCCAACAACCTGGTTCAGTATGTCGCTGAATTTTACCTACAGCACGGGGCGGCCCATCACCCAGCCGTATGCCCGTGCACGCATCAACGGCGTGTATGTGCCAATTTACCTCGATCGGAATCAGCAGCGGATTCCGGATTATCACCGGCTCGATTTTTCGATGACCTTCGAGCAGAATCCGCTTAAGAAAAAGCGCAATCAAAGCAGTTGGGTGTTCTCGATTTACAATGTCTACGCCCGTAAGAACGCCTATTCCGTTTTTTATCGACTGAGCAATGCAGCCGCTAAAGACGCCTACAAACTCTCGATTTTCGGGACGGCTTTTCCGTCACTGACCTATAATTTTAAATTCTGATGATAAAAGAACATTTTCAAAGAGCGAAAGAGCGAAAAGCCAGCATTAGCCATTCGCTCATTCACTCATTCGCTCTTTCGCTCTTTATATTCGCTTCCTGCGTAACGGAGTACCAGCCCGATACGGTTCGTATTCCAGTCTCCTTAGTCATTGAAGGACAAATTACCGATCAGGATTTGCCCTACACGGTTCGGCTGACCCGCACTGCCGACTACACGGTCAGAAGCCTGAATCTGCTCGAAACGGGCGCCACCATCACGATTGAAGACAATGCGGGTAACCGCGAGACGCTGCGGGAGATATCGGGCGGAGTCTACCAGACGCGGGTGGGCGGCATTCGGGGTGTGGCCGGTCGAAGCTACAAACTAACCGTTCAGACCAAGACTGGCAAACGCTATGAGTCGGATGCGGAGGTTCTGCAGGCGGCTCCGCCCATCCAGAAACTGTATTATGAATACCAGAACGAGGCTGTTCCGGGTCTGCTCACGCGTAAACAAACCTGGAACGTTTATTTAGATACCAAAGACCCCGAAACGACCGGTAACTACTACCGCTGGGAGTGGACAGCCTACAAGTTTATCTCCATCTGCCGGGCAGTCGAGCAGCGCGACGGGTCGTTCATTGGGGCCTATTGCTGTTCGAACTGCTGGGATATTAGTCGCTGCTACAACTGCATCAGCCTTAACTCCGATGCCAACATCAATGGGCAGGCCATCAGCCGACAGTTCATTACGGCAGTGCCTTTCACCGGTACTACGCCTTATTACCTCGAAGTGCAGCAACAGGCTATCAGCAAAGGGGCTTATGCGTTCTGGAAGAGTGTTCGTCAGTTGGTCAACAACACGGGCGGGCTGTTCGATGCCGCCCCGACTTCGGTCCAGGGTAATGTTCGGTGTGTGAGCGACCCCGCCGAGCAGGCATATGGCTATTTCGGAGCAACGGGTATATCCGAGCAGTTTATTTACGTAGACCGCAGTGGCGGGCAGGGTACGCCCCCGCTGGAGCCGCCCGTAATTGTGCCCGTGCCATCGCCCTGCGCGGCCTGCGAAAACAGCCTGTATCGCACACCCAATAAACCGCGTTGGTGGACTTATTGATCGGCTTGGTTACGTGCAGAAATTTGAATAGTTTTGTCCAAAATGATGGCAGAATGGATTCCCCGGTAAAACTTCTGGTTCTACAACTCTCGTCCATTGGCGATGTCGTGCTGACTTCGCCCGTTGTGCGTTGTCTGAAACAGCAAGTGCCGAATGCCCAGATCCATTTCTGCACCAGGCGGGAGTTTGCACCAATTATCGCTCATAATCCACATCTTACGGCCCGGCACTACATAGACGGCAGCGTTTATTCGCTTATCCGCCAGCTCCGGGCCGAGCGGTTTGATTACATCATTGACCTGCAAAATACCGGTTTTACACAACTCATGAAAGCGTTCCTGGGCGTCCGATCGTATAGTGTCGACCGTCAGTCGCTTCGGCAGTGGCTGTATGTGCGCTGGAAAGTGAACGCCCTGCCCGAACAGCACGTTGTTGACCGCTATATGGCAACGGTTCAGCCGCTGGGGGTGGAGAACGACGGGCGTGGCCTCGATTATTTCATTCCTTACAAAGACGAGGTTGAAACGGATTGGCTCCCCGCCACCCACCAGACCGATTTTGTCGCTTACGCCATTGGCGGACAGCATCAGACCCGCCGGCTACCCGTTTTGCGGATGATTGAATTGTGCCTTAAAATCGACCATCCAATCGTGCTGCTGGGCGACAAGGCCGACCGTAAAGCTGGCGACGAAATTGTGCGGGCGATTGGTGAGCAACAGATTTATAATGCCTGTGGCCTGTATAACCTCAATCAGTCGGCCTCGTTGCTGCAACGGGCGCGGGTCGTGTTTAGCCACGATACGGGCCTGATGCACATAGCGGCTGCCTTTCGCAAAAAAGTCTATTCCATCTGGGGCAGCACCACGCCCCAATTCGGGTTTTACCCCTACAAAACTCCGCACGTACAGCTCGAAACGCCAGGCTTAGGCTGCCGTCCCTGCTCGGCCAGTGGTTCAGATAGTTGCCCCAGAAAACACTTCAAGTGCATGAATAACCTCTCCTTTGACTTTGATGTGAAGGAGTTACGGACGAAAAAGAAGAATTTTTGACGGACACCAGGGTAAGCAATCCGAGTTGATGGCCAAAGCTGTAGTGTAGTCAGGAACTCACCCGGCTGGCCGATGCATCTGAGGGAACCAATGAGCGGCTTCCCCAACTTGACCGTAAAATGGATCAGGGATTCGATCAGGTAACTAACAAATTCGGTCAGGTCGCTACCCGGTTTGACCAGGTAGATGCTAATCAAAACCAACTGCACCCGGCTATAAGCACCATGCAGCCGGATATAGCCGGGCTGAAGGCTGAGCAGGAACTGATTCTGCAGATTTTACGGGAGAAACTTCCGTGATGATTCGGTAGCTGAATGAAAGCAAAATTTTGTTAGTTACCCAGCATCTGCCATATCCGCCCGGCCACCGCTTCCACTGAAATGTCGTTCAGGCAGGCCAAATCACCCCGCCAGCAGGGCTTATTGCCGAACACCGAGCAGGGGCGGCAGGTGAGTACATCGACCGGAATCTGAAGAATGGCTTCGTCGCCCTGTCCCCACGGACCGAAACCAGCGTTGGGGTGGGTGGCTCCCCAAATGGATAGCACCGGCACACCACTCAAAGCCGCCAGGTGCATATTTCCCGAATCCATACAGAGCATTCCGGTCAACCGTCGGATGAGGGCCAGCTCGGCGGCTAACGAAAGTTGCCCCGCCACGAGGATCACCTGCGGGCACTGCTGCCGTAAGGTGTCGAGTTGGGCCATTTCGGCGGCACCGCCCCCAAACAGAAAAACCGTGAGCGGTGGTCCGGCGTAGAGTTGGTCCAGTAAGGGGGCGAATCGGTCAAACGGCCACATTTTCTGTGCGTGCTGGGCGAAAGGAGCAATGCCGAGCCGGGGCGCATCGGCAGCAAAAGTTTGCTGATTCAGGAAAGTCGCCAGTTCATCGTGGGCGGAGGTAGGTGGCTGAAACTGAAACGGGCGGGCAGGCTCAAGAGCAAAACCCGCTGATTCAAACGCACGGGCGTACCGGTCCAGGCTATGTGGCAACTGCCGACGCACTTTATTTTCTTTTCGGGTCAGGGCTTCTTTTGCCGTCCGCCCTTTGTCAATAGTCACCGATGGCACACCCACTAACCGAAACAAACTTTTCAGAACACCCGACCGTAAATTCTGGTGTACATCGACTATCGCGGCAAATGAAGCTACTTTTCGCAGCTCGTTAAACAAACGAACCAGGCCCGCGAACCCCTTATGATTTCCGTCGAAATCGGCGCCAACGATGCGAACGCTCGGAAACTGATCAAAGAAAACGGCAAATTTTTGGCGCGTCACCACCGTAATGCCTACGTCAGGATAGCGTAGCACAAACGCCTGCACAACGGGAGCCAGCAGGGCCACATCACCCATTGCCGAAAACCTGAGAACAAGCAACTGTTTTTTCAACGGATGTAAGATTGTACTGTATGATATAGGAGATAGGAGGTGTGATGGATGACTTTCGCGCTGAGTACATCAATCATTTTATAGTTTATTGCCCGTATAGCACGGGGTTTAAGGTTGGGTCGTTATACATTTTCATCTGCCGATACACCTTCATGTAGCGGTCGCCGTTGCGGATGTCTTCCAGGAGTTCGTCGAAGCAGCGGGCCAGGTCGCTCTCCTGTTCCAGCAGCACAGCGAGTTTCTGCGTTGCCCGCTGGCGGTGTTCGTCCGAAACCGATGAGCGGTTGGCCTGCTCGCGAAAATGGTAGAGTTTGAGTTGCAGAATCGACATTCGGTCGAGAAGCCAGGCGGGCGTTTCGGAGTTCATTCGGGCGGATAGCCTGGGCGTGATGGCCTGAAACTGGTTCGAAAACCAACTGTCAATCTGTTCTACAGTATCGGTCCGGTCCTGATTCGACTGATCGATCCGGCGTTTGATGGCCACCAGCTCATCGGGCCGGATGGACGGGCTGCGAATGATGTCTTCAAGGTGCCACTGAATCGTGTCGATCCAGTTTTTCTGGTACAACAGAAACGCAATCTCACTGGTCGGATACGGATTAGTAATGGGCGTATCGACGTGGTCGTTCAGGTGGTAGTCCTGGATACTCCGGCAAAAAATGTCGTTGGCAAATAGGGCGGTCATAAGCAATAAATCAGTCGCAAAGATACGGGTTTTAGCGGTAATGCGGGCGTTGAGCATCGAGCAGCGCCGTACAGGCTACTGAAGGCATGATCGGTTTGCAATGCCATTGGACGGCCGTGTATTCGGCGTCTGCAGGCAGTGGTATGCCCTTATCTTCCTGGCGACCGGATGCGGCCATAAAATTCCGTCATCTTGCCATTAAAGAATTGCCGTAACGTATATGAGGTAGGTATGCCACAGCCTGACGAGGGGGTGTCGAGCTAGTTTTTGCCTGAAGGAAACGGAGCAGTTTTGTAGGCCAGTATTCACTAGTTTTATAAGAGCTTCCAATACTTAATCAGTCACATACGCAATGTAATTTTAAATATATACCAGATCTTATTGGGATATCTTAAAGCGTTTACTTGCCCGGAGCAGGGGTGAGAATAACGCCTTCCTGAGGTTCCCTTAGGAGAATACTATTCTCATCAATCAGCGTTTTTAACGACTCATTTGCCAGCGTATCCAACAGGTGATATTTCAATTGAAACGTTCTGGTCTGGTTGTTAGTCTGTACCCATTTCATGATCTTACAGTGGCAATTAGCGTTTTCCGGCGTGTTGGTAATTTCTTCCAGCGAACCACCCTTGCCCTGTTTGATAAACACATTTCGGATACCGATCAGATCATTGCCATCGCCCATATCGAAACTCCAGGTTGTGGCAATGCTGGTGAGGTAGCCCTTGCCTTTGTCTAAGCGCAACAGGGCATGGATGGGCGATTCTACGTTACCGCTCTTGTTCTTCACCCTCGAATAGATGGATACCAGCGCCGGTGCTTCAAACTGCATGTAGCCAATGTGATCAATGTTGGCCCCGTGTCGATTGAAGATAAAATAACCGTTCTTGTAGATGATCTCCACGAGATTATTGGCCACCTGATGAAATCGGTTGGGATCATTTGCCCGTGCCTGAGGAGCCCCCGTATAGTACAGCCAAATGCCCGACAGACTGTCAATTTCAGCCTGCGTTGGTTGGTACGGAAGAATATTCAGGTCATGGCGAATCGTGGCCCACTCGTTTCGGTCGGCGATCCAGCGAGCGCTGACAAACCCGACTAAGGCCAGACAAAGGAGTAAACTGACGAGCCAAACCAGGGTCTTTTTCCTAATAGAAGCCTTCAATCGGGTGGCCTTAGCTTCGTTTTCCTGCTGGCAGGTTGCTAACTGCTGCCGAAGCGCTTCCTGCTCGTCTAACCGTAACGCTACGGAGGCATCTACGCCTTCGATAAGATTGGCATCCTGCGGATTCTGGATGAATCCCTTGCGACCAACGCCATACAGATAAATGTAGCAGGCGTCGATCAAATATGACCGTGGATTCGCCACGAGTTGGTTGTAGGCATCTTTTACCTGAACACCCGTTATGTCGTACTTTCGGTGGGGATAGTCAACCTGTTTTGGATTGGGGTCGGGCGGATACGGATCATGGTCCAGGTGCTGGGCCGTGTCTGGCAATTCATTACTGATCGAACTGAGTAGCCTCGCTATATCCTCGTAGTTTTTCGGATTGGTGTTCCGTACGATTTGCTGGCCAGTGGCGCGTTCATACGTGTTTATAACTTTCTCAAGTAAGTACCCAGCTTCCTCCTTACCCGTCTTTATTTTCATTTAATACGTTAGTTTCTACCTATTTATGAAAATTCCGTACCCTTAATAAAATTTCCTAAAGATACAGTTTCATTTAGTAAGCCTGATATCGGCACAGCCATACCCTAAGCTGGATGATTAGACGGAACACACACCTATATTTGAATCGCTCTTCCTTTTGTGCAAAAGATTACGGCTAAAGCGCAAGAAGAAAACGCTTCTCATTCATGATGGTTGCCCACTCGATGATAGCCAACGTAATCAAACAACGTCATAAAATCTCCAAGCTGGTATGCCTGTCCTGAATCGAAACAAAATTACCTGGTCGCAGTTGGTACTCTTTTTTGGCTTCTTTTTAACGCTTCCGCTTTACGCAGCCAAAGTAGACACCTTAGACGTACCCAGCGCCAGCATGAACCGAACGCTTCGGGCGGCCGTGGTGCTGCCTGACGCATACCGCAAGGCCAAAAAACAAGCATTTCCGGTGCTTTATCTGCTGCATGGCGGCACGGGAAGTTTCCGGGACTGGCTGACCAAAACGCCCGACAAAACGCTGCTACACCGGCTGGCCGACCAGTATAACCTGATTATCGTAACGCCCGACGGTGATCCGATGAGCTATTATTTCGACAGTCCGCTCGTTAAAAACAGTCAGTTCGAGACATTTATCGCCAACGAACTGGTCAATAAAATTGATGATACGTATCGTACCGTGCGTGACCGTCAGGGCCGCATTATTGCCGGTTTGTCGATGGGTGGACACGGAGCTATGTTCATCGCCAGCCGCCATCCCGACGTGTATGCTGCGGCTGGCAGTATGAGTGGGGTGATGAATATCAATACGGCCACCTGGAAAGTGCCCGCCGATTTTGCCAAATCCCGCGCCGAGAATTTTGCCAATCTGTTAGGCCCGCCCAGAGAAGGCGACGCCCCTTATCCGGGCTACACAATGGTTACGCTGGCCGGCCAGTTGAAAAAGAATAATCTGCCCTTGATTTTCGATATTGGTGTCGATGATTTTCTTATCAATGGTAACCGGGAGTTGCACCGTCAACTGGTGGAAAACCAGACGCCCCACGACTACACCGAACGGCCCGGCGCCCATACCTGGGCGTATTGGGAAAATGCACTGCCTTATCAACTCCTCTTTTTTAGCAAAATTCTGAAAGCCAACGGGTATTAATAGTTGACCCGCCGATCTTATCCGCACCCACTTTTTATCGAACGAATAGCCAACCAATAACTTCTATGAAAATCAAATCAATCCTTTTGTCCCTACTTGCGCTCACGTTACCGCTGCTGGCGGTTGGGCAGGCTAAAAACGAAGCGACCGATCCCATTGTGGCCGGTAAAGGCATCGCTACCGTATCCACCGCGTCCGGTTCAGTTCGGGGGTATATTCACAACGGCACGTTTACGTTCAAAGGCATTCCTTACGCTAAGGCAGAACGCTTCATGGCCCCCACCAAACCCGATTCGTGGACGGGCGTTCGCTCGTCGATGACCTACGGACCCGTTTGCCCGATGGATGTAACCACGACCACGTACGATGAGATTGAATTTCCGTTTCATCACGACTGGGGCTACACTAACGAAAACTGCCTGAGCCTGAACGTCTGGACGCCCGAAATCAACAATTCTAAAAAACGCCCCACGGAAAGCCGCCCTGTCATGGTTTGGTTACACGGGGGCGGATTTACGGCCGGTTCTTCGGTTGAGCTACCGTCGTATGATGGCGAAAACCTGACCAAAAAGGGCGATGTGGTCGTTGTTACCGTGAATCACCGCTTAAACGTGCTGGGTTTTCTGGATTTGTCAGCCTACGGGGAGAAGTACAAATACTCCGCGAATGCGGGCCTGATGGATTTAGTGGCTGCCTTACAGTGGATTCAGCAGAATATCGCTCAATTTGGGGGCGATCCCGGAAACGTAACCATATTCGGCCAGTCGGGTGGGGGTGGCAAAGTAACCAGCCTGATGAATGCTCCTTCGGCAAAAGGCCTGTATCACAAAGCCATTGTTCAGAGTGGTAGTTACATCACCAGCTTCACCGAAAGCGATCTGGCCCGGAAAGTCAGTGCGGCCCTGCTCGATGAATTAAACCTACAGCCAAATCAGATCGATTCACTGCAAAAAATACCCTACGAGCGACTGAATGCAGCCAGTAAAAAAGCCATTCGTACCGTAGCCGACAAGCTGAAAGCCGACGGAAAACCAACCGCAGGACTGGGCTGGGGACCTGTTCACGATGGAAACTTTCTGCCGGATCAACTCACGGAACCAGCCGCGATAGCCCTGTCAAAAAATATTCCCCTGCTTGTGGGGTCAACCAAAAATGAGTTCACCCCCTTCATGCCGGGCACCCGTGACCTGACGATGGAAGGGGCCCGGGCCAACCTACAGAAAAAATACGGCGACAAAGCAGATGCGTATCTGGCAGCGGTAAAGAAGGCGTACCCGGAAACAGTCAAGCCTTCTGATTACACGGACATCGACGTCAACTTTCGTCCGCTCACTGTTCAGCAGGCCAATGCGAAAGCCATTCCGGGGGCGGCTCCTGTGTATATGTACCTGTTTACCTGGCAGTCGCCGGTGCTGGATGGTATCTATAAATCCATGCACTGCATGGAGATTCCCTTTGTGTTCGATAATATCGACCGCTGCGAAGAAATGACGGGCGGGGGCAAAGCTGCCCATGCGCTGGCCGACAAAATGAGCCGGGCCTGGATTGCCTTTGCCAGAACGGGTAATCCGAACCACAAAGGTTTACCAGCCTGGCCTTCATACACGCCCGAAAATGGGGCTACCATGATTCTCGACAATACGAGTCAGCTAAAAAGCCATCCCGACAAAGAGCTCTTGCAGATTGCTACCGGTAAGTCTCTGTAGAGGAGTTTTGACAGGATTAACAGCCGGGCTGACGCTTCGGATAAGATAGGATGTAAAAGAAAAAAACTGTTTTATCCGAAGCGTCAGCCCGGCTGTTAATCCTGTCAAAAAACAAACTCACTCAACTACCTGCCTTATGCTGTCGCTGTTTGGCTTTGCCACCATTGTCGTTTTTCTGCTGCTGATTATCACTAAGCGGCTATCCGTTATTACGGCGCTGGTAGTGGTGCCGGTCGTGATGGGCTTCCTGGCTGGCTTTAGCCCTAATGAACTGGGAGAGATGATTCTGGCGGGCATTAAACAGGTGGCCCCAACGGGCATTTTGCTCATGTTTGCCGTGCTGTATTTTGCCACAATGCTTGATGTCGGTCTGTTCGATCCGATCATTGCAGCCATTATCCGTTTTGCGAAAGGCGACCCGCTGAAAGTAATTATTGGAACGGCCCTGCTGACGATGATTGTTCACCTCGACGGCGATGGAACTGCCACGTTCATGATCGTCATATCCGCTTTTTTACCCATCTACAAACAGTTGCGTATCAACCGGTTGATTTTGCCCGGCATTGTCGCGCTAAGCGTGGGACCCATGCACCTGGTGCCCTGGTCAGGTACGTCGGCCCGGGCCATATCAACCCTGAAAACGGATGCCACCCAGTTGTTTAACCCAAATATTCCGGCAATGGCAGCCGGTATTGGCTGGGTGCTTTTTGTGGCCTGGTGGTTCGGCCGGAAAGAGCGGAAACGTCTGGGCATTAGTGACCTGAAGTATGTGCATCAGGAAAGCCTGACCGACGAACAGCGGCAACTTCGCCGTCCCCGTTTGTTCTGGGTCAATGCCGTGCTGACCATTGGTCTCATCACCACCCTCATGAAAGGCTGGGTACCGGCACCAGCCCTGTTCATTTCGGCCGCCATTGTCGCGCTGCTGATCAACTACCCACGCCTGCCGGATCAGCAAAAAGTGCTCAGAAGCCACGGAAACAACATTTTCATGGTGTCGAGTATGATCTTTGCGGCAGGCGTCTTTTCGGGCATTCTGACGGGTTCTAAAATGATCGATGCCATGGCCACGTCCGTTGTTTCGCTTATCCCCCAGCAACATGCCGCCTGGCTACCAACCCTGACGGCCATTACCAGCATGCCCGCCAGTCTGCTCTTCACGCCCGATGCCTATTATTTTGGCGTGGTCCCCATTCTGAGCCAGACGGCTACGCAGTTCGGTATTGACCCGCTGGAAATTGGACGAGCCGCTTTGCTGGGCCAGATGACAGTTGGCTTCCCGGTTAGTCCGCTGACGGCGTCTACCTTCCTGCTCATTGGTCTGGCCGAAGTGGAGTTGGGCGATCACCAGAAATTTATTCTCAAATGGGCCTTCGGCACGACGCTGGTTATGACGCTGGCGGCCCTGTTAACCGGCTCCATTCATTTATGAAAACTACTGTTCGAATTGGATGCGGGGCTGGCTTTTCCGGCGACCGGCTCGAACCCGCCCTCGTGCTGGTTCAGCAGGGCCAGTTAGACTATCTGGTGCTGGAATGCCTGGCCGAACGGACCATTGCGCTGGCCCAGAAACGGAAACGGCAGGATGCCAGCGTAGGGTACGATCCACTGCTGGAGCGCCGAATCGAAAGTCTGTTGCCTCACCTGCTGGAAAAGAAGGTTCGCCTGATCACCAACATGGGCGCGGCTAATTCGCTGGCGGCTGCCCAAAAAATTGTCGACATTGCTCAACGATTAGCATTATCCGTGACGGTGGCCGCTGTCACCGGCGACGATGTGTTCAGCTTGCTTTCGGGCCGCGAAACGGCGATGGAAACAGGCAAACCCCTTTCCGATGCCGGTGCGCTTGTTTCGGCCAATGCTTACTTAGGTACCGACGCTATTTTACCCGCTCTGGCGACTGATGCCGATATTATCATTACGGGCCGGGTGGCCGACCCGTCACTGTTTTTAGCCCCGCTGGTTTATGAATTTGGCTGGTTGTCGGACGATTTTAATCAGTTGGGGCAAGGTACCGTGATTGGCCATTTATTGGAGTGCGCCGGTCAGCTCACGGGCGGGTACTTCGCCGACCCCGGCCGCAAAGACGTACCCGACATGGCTCATCTGGGCCATCCCTTTGCCGATGTTTCACCAAACGGCACGGCGGTTTTTAGTAAGGTAGCCGGTACGGGTGGTGTGTTGAGCCTGGCAACCGCTAAAGAACAGTTGCTCTACGAAGTAATGGACCCCAGCCGCTACATTACCCCCGACGTAGTGGCCGATTTTACGCAGGTACAGTTGGTAGAAACCGGGCCAAATCAGGTCGGCGTAACGGGCGGGCGTGGTCAGCCTCGACCGGATACGCTGAAAGTAAGTGTGGGTTACGAGGCTGGTTTTACTGGCGAAGGCGAAATTTCGTATGCCGGTTCAAACGCCCTGGGCCGGGCCAAACTGGCGGGTGAAATTATTCAGGAGCGGCTGCAAAACCGGTTTGCCGATTTACGCATCGACTACATCGGCAGCACATCGGTGCATCGAACAAACTTCGGTCATTACCCCGACCCCTATGAAATCCGGCTGCGGGTGGCCGGTAAAGCCACTACTGCTCAGCAGGCCGCTTTGGTTGGCGAAGAAGTGGAAGCCCTCTACACCAACGGCCCGGCAGGGGGTGGGGGAGCGCGCAAATACGTTCATGAACTGGTGGGCATCGTCTCAACGCTCATTGACCGCCATCAACTAACGCCACAGGTAACCCTTTTTCAATCATGACCCTCAAGCTCTACGATATCGCGCATAGCCGGGCGGGTGACAAAGGCAATACGCTGACGCTCTCGCTCATTCCGTACAAGGCCGACGATTACCCGCTGCTATGCGCTCAGGTTACGGCTGAGGCCGTCAAACAGCACCTGACCGATATTGTAGCGGGCGATATAACCCGGTACGAATTACCTAATTTACCTGCGCTTCAGTTTGTCTGCCAGCAGGCACTAACCGGTGGCGTGACGACCTCGCTCACGATGGATACGCACGGCAAAACTTTAAGCTACGCCCTATTGGAAATGCGGATACCGGGTTGAAAATACCTGGTCTCAGAAATTCACCACGCCCTGGAATGCTTTCTTCGGCTGACCGGTCTGATCGAATAGCAACGGGTAATCTTTCCGGCCTGGAACGGGAAAATTATCCAGCCAGGAGTATTTGTCGGTCAGGTTCCAGAACGTAACGCCGGTGATCTTGTCGCGGTGCTTTCGAAACACCTCAAACAGCATCTTATAATGAGCTGCCTGTTTGTCGTTCATCTCGGGCGTAAACTCGCTTCTATCGGTATCGCGACGTGCCCGGCGCTCGTGTTCTTTGGGATATACCGATACGTCTACTTCCGTGAACTGTATCTTCAGCCCCAGGCTGGCAAATTTGTTAATGGACGCTTCCAGTTCCGGTGCGGTAGGCTCGTAAATAGACCAGTGTGCCTGCAAACCTACCCCGTTGATGGGCACCTTCCTGTCTTTGAGCTTCTTGAGTAACTGGTAGATGCGGTCCCGCTTGGATGCATTCTCGGTATTGTAGTCGTTATAAAACAATTGTGCGGAGGGGTCGGCTTCGTGGGCGTACTGAAATGCCTTTTCGATGTAGTCTTCGCCGATGATTTCGTAGAATTTCGATTTGCGATACAGGCTGTTTCCCGTATCGGGAACGGCTTCGTTGACCACGTCCCAGGCGTAAACCGTGCCTTTATACCGACCCATTACGTCGGTAATATGCCGCTTCAGGCGGGCCAGCAACACCTCCCGGCTCACGGTTTTGCCCGTTGAGTCGGTAAAAAGCCAGGGGGGTGTCTGGTTGTGCCAGCACAGGGTGTGGCCCCGCAGTTTGATGTTGTTTTGTTTGGCGAAAGCGGCAATAGCGTCGGCATCTTTCCAGTTATAGCGGTTCTCTTCGGGATGAATTGGTCCCATTTTCATGGCATTTTCGGGCGTCATGCTGTTGAACTGGGCTTTAATCAGTTCGGCATCCGGGCCAGGCTGCACCATACGCGGGTTGACGGCCACACCAATGGGAAAGTAATTCCTGTAATAATCTTTCAGTCCCTTTTCGGGGGCCACGAAGGCAACCGTCAGGCCAATCAGGGCGCAGGAAATGAGTGTACGCATGGGTCAGGCTAATTTAGAAGGCGACTATTTGTAGGCGTCAATCGGTTTAATCGTACCGTCCGGATTGTAGGTTAGTTCGGTTACTTTCACATTCCGAAGGTGCGTTTTTCCGGAAATCTGTATGTCGTGATAGAACAGATACCATTTATTGCCGACCTGCACAATGGAGTGGTGATTTGTCCAGCCCAGAACGGGTTTCAGCACAATGCCTTTGTAGGTAAAGGGGCCGTATGGATTGTCGCCGATGGCGTAGCACAGGTTATGCGTGTCGCCGGTCGAATACGAGAAATAGTATTTTCCCTTGTATTTATGAAGCCAGGCGGCTTCAAAAAAACGTTTATCGCTGTCTTTCTCCAGGAATGGTTTCCCGGTTTCATCCAGAATCTGCACGTCCCGAACCGGCTCGGCGAACGATTTCATATCGGTGCTCAGCCGGGCAATGCGGGGCAGGTAGGCCACCTCGTCTTTCTGTTTCAACGCGCCTTTCGGGTTATACTGGTTGTTGTCCCAACGCTGCAACTGACCGCCCCAGATTCCGCCAAAGTACAGGTAGGCTTTCCCGTCGGTATCCTGAAATACGGTGGGGTCGATGCTGTAGCTGCCCTTTATTGGTGTTGGCTCGGCCTTGAACGGCCCCGTTGGACTTTTGCTGGTTGCTACACCGATGCGGAAAATATCCTGTTTGTCTTTAACCGGGAAGTACAGGTAATACGTCCCGTTTTTAACCGTAGCATCGGGTGCCCATAGCTGCCGCCCCGCCCAGGGAATGTCTTTGAGGTCGAGGGCTACGCCGTTGTCTTTAACGGGACCACCAATTTTATCCATCGACAGGATATGGTAGTCGCGCATGGCAAAATGCCCACCATCGTCATCTTCTTTGACATTCTTCGCATCGATGTCGTGAGAGGGGTAAATGTAAATTTTGCCGTTGAAAACGTGGGCTGATGGGTCAGCCGTGTAAATGTGCGATACCAGCGGCTGCGAAATCGGATTTTTGCCGCCGTTGGTCTGCGCGAATGTGGTCAGAGAGCAACTGGTCAGAGCCGCTAAAGCAAGGGTTTTGTGTAGTTGTTTCATTCGGTTAATGCTGAAATTAAGTACGCTAAAATCTAAATGCATAGGTATTGGATTTACCTGAACAGCACCTGCGAAAACAGGAACAGGTCGTGTCGCCAGACGGGCCACGAATGCCCACCGGCGTATTCGCTATACTGGTATTTGATACCCATGTCATCGAATTTTTTCATCATGACCTGGCAGTTCTGGTACGCGATATCTTCTTTACCGCCCATTGAAATCCACAGTGGTTTCAGGTTGGTATTGATGGCAGCCGCGTTGGTCTTCATGAACGCGTACTGCGGGTCAGTCAGTGTAGGTTTGTTGGCAAACCAGCCCGAACTGAATACGCCCAGCGACGAGAACATATCGTTGTTTTTGATGCCCGCGTACAACGTCTGCAACCCACCCAGCGACAGGCCTGCCAGTGCCCGGTGCTTCGCGTCGGTTTCGACCCGAAAATTGCTTTCCACGAAGGGAATAGCGCCCTGTTTCAGTTCGTTTTCAAACGCCTTCAACACGTTTTCGTTGAAACCGGCCAGTCCACCACCACCGCCCATGTTGCCGTCGAGCATGGCGATAATCATGGGTTTGGCTTTGTTGTCGGCAATCAGGTTGTCCAGAATCATATCCGTTTTACCCTGAGTGGCCCAGCCGCGCTGGTCTTCGCCACCGCCGTGCAGCAGATACAGCACCGGGTATTTTTCGGTCGATTTGTCGTAGCCCGGCGGGGTGTAGACGTACATTTCGCGCCAGGTGTTCGAGGCTTTGGAGAGGTAGCGTTTGATGCGGATGTCGCCGTGGGGAACGTCTTTCATAGCGTAGAAAGCCCCGTCTTTGTCGGGTATTTCGATGCCGCTGGCCATGCGCCCCATGCCGTAAAAGGCTTCACTGGCCGGGTCAGCAATGGCGACGCCGTCGATGAGCAGCGAGTAGTAATGAAAACCCCGGCTGATGGAATCGGTGGTGGCGGTCCAGAAGCCGCTGGTGTCTTTTACCATGTCGTATTTCTTACCCAAATCGACCTGTACCTTCTGGGCGTCAGGGGCTTTCACGCGAAACACCACGCGGTTGTCGGGCAGAATCTGGGGGTATTTGGCGTTACGGGCGTTGGTGGCCGCTGGCGTACCCAGAACGGTATATTTAGACAATGAGGCAACATCGACGGGCTTGAACAGGAACTGCGAGAACATATACAGGCCGTTTTTCCAGACCTTGAAATCGTGGCCGCCCGGCTCCACGTAATAGATGTGCGGCACGTCGTTCTGGTAGAGGTAATCGTGGGTACGTTTGCTGAACGAGATTAGCCCGTCGGCATCCCCGCACGAAATCCACAGCAGTTTCAACTGTTTTCTAGCGGCTTCGGGGTTCGGGACCAGTTCCTGCGGGGCTTTCGTATTCGGGGCCGACGAGAAACCACCCACCCAGGCGAATTTGTCCAGATTGCCCAGCCCGAAATTCAGCGACTGACCGCCCCCCATCGACAGTCCGGCAATGGCGCGGTGTTCGCGGTCGTTCAGGGTTGGGTACTTCTTCTCGACAAACGGAATCAGGTCGTTGAGCAGGTCTTTCTCGAAGGTAGCAAAGGCTTCGACTTTGTCTTTATCGAACACGTTGCCCACGGCCCGGTCGTCTTTCATGGCCCGGCCGTTGGGCATCACCACAATCATCGGTGCCAGTTTGTTCTCAGCGTACAGATTGTCCAGTACCACCTGCGGCTTACCGCCCTTGAGCCATTCTTTCTCATCGCCACCGATGCCGTGCAGTAGATACAGCACCGGGTATTTCGTCTTTTTGGTATAACCCGGCGGGGTATAAATCAGCGCTTTGCGGGACGTACCCACGGTTTTCGACGGATAGGCAACCGAGTCAAGCTTCCCAGTCGCGATGCCTGTCCGTACCTGGTCAAACCCTTTGGGGGCTTCGTTGAGAATGGTCTGCGCCAGGGCCGTTGACCCAGGCAGTAATCCAATGGCAAGGACTACGAACGCAGCCGGGTTGTATAGGTTCTTCTTCATGGTTTCGGGTGAGTTACGTTGTTGGGGGCGTGATAATCGGGTAGTTGTCTTCCCTGTTTGGGCTACTTAAACAGCAAGGGGGCAAGCTCGTGCAGACTCCGGCGCCAGGTCTGAAATTCGTGCCCCGTATTCCCGGAGACATACGAAACCGCGTTGTACCCGGCTGCTTTCAGGTCGGTGGCCGCTTTTTTTACCCCATCGGGTTTTTCCTTACTGCCGCAGCTAATGAAAACAAGCTTCGGTTTGGCCTTGTCTTTCAGTTCGTCCGGGTTATAAAGACCACCGCTGAGCAGACCATAATACCCAAAAACATCGGGCTTACTAAGGGTAATCATTTTGGTTTCCATGCCACCCATCGACAGTCCCGCCATCGCCCGATTGTCGCGGTTGGCGAGGGTGCGGAAATTGGCATCCACGTAGGGAATCAATTCATCGGTTAGCACCGTCTGGAAGGGGTCGATTTTGAACTCTCTTATCTTGCCCCATTTCACTTCGTTGGTCATGCCGTAGGTCATCACGATGATGAACGGCTTGATTTTGCCACCAGCAATCAGGTTATCCATAATCAGATTGGCGTGTCCCTGATTACTCCAGGCCGTTTCGTCCTCGCCCCAGCCGTGTTGCAGGTACAGTACCGGATACTTTGTCGATTTGTCTTTCTCGTAGCCCGGTGGCGTGTACACAAAAGCCCGACGCGATGTTCCGGTGCTTCTGGAGGGGAACAGCACTTGTTGCACGTTGCCGTGCGGAACGTCTTTCAGAGCATAGAAATCCTGGTCGTGGGCTGGTATTTCAATGCCGCTCTCCCAGCGGACAGAGCCGTAGTAATTCAGGGCACCGGGGTCGTTGAATTTCCCGCCGTCAATCGTTACGTTGTAGTAATGAAAGCCTTCGTCCATCGGGCCTTCCGTGGTGCCGGTCCAGAAGCCATCGGCGCCTTTAGTAAGTCTGGTGCCACCTCGCCCGCCCAGCCCCAGGCTCACCTTCACACTGTCGGCTTTGGGGGCGTTGATACGGAATCGGGCGTAGCCCTGCGAGTTTACCTGCGGGTATTCCTGCCCCGGCTGATTCAATGCGGATGGCTTGAAATTTTCCGTTACCGCCGATGTTGTCTGCGAGTAACTGCTTATGCTAATCAAGGTGGCTACCACGAATGCAGCGATGAGTTTAGTCGTCATTTGTTTACTGGTTTAGGTTAGGAAAATCGAATGTTTGTGTGTTGTGTAGAGACGCAATACGTTGCGTCTGTTGCTGACGCATGAGGAGACGCAACGTATTGCGTCTCTACACCGATTTCATTTAAACAGTTGCGGCAGGGTGTTGGCCAGATACAGTTTGCAGTTCATCCAGGTATGGCCACCCGGCACGATGAGCGGTTTAACGTTGATTTTCTTCTCGGTAAACAGGGCGATGTTCTGCTTCACAGGCTCATACAGAAAGTCGTCGGTGCCAACGCTGACGGTGAACAGTTTCAACTGCTTATTCATCTGCTCCGCGTTGGGCGACCAATCCGTGAAATTCTTCTTGAACTCGTCGGTGGCGGTGTAGGGCGCGTATGAACACACGTAAGCGAAGGTATCCGGGTTGGTCAGGCCGATATTGAGTGTCTGTCCACCACCCACCGAAAAACCCGCTACGGCCCGGCCTTTGCCCTCTTTGATAACCGGGTAATTGGCCTCCACGAACGGCACAATGTCATTCACCATGTCTTTCGTAAAATCGGGCATGGGAGCCGGGCGGACATTGCCGTAGGGCATCACAATGAGCATGGGTTTGGCTTTGCCCTGTGCAATCAGGTTGTCGGCAATCAGGTTAGCGCGGCCTACTTTGGTCCAGGTCTCTTCGGTGTCGGAGCCGCCGTGAATCAAATACAGCACCGGGTATTTCGTCTTGCCGTTGGGGTTGAAGCCCGGTGGCGTGTACACCAGCAAGGGCCGGGTAGTCCCCAACGTGCCGGATTTGTAATACCGATAGCTGACTTTGCCGTGGGGTACGTTCTGGAGCGAATGCACCAGCGGCTGGTCGCCGGGAACATCGACGATGCTGCGTTTAAAGCGTTCGTTGGCGAAAATGTAGGTGTTGTTCGGGTCGGCAATCTGGACGCTATCGACCGAAAAACTATACGGGTAGATGTCGGGCTTCACCGGGGGCACCGTCACGCTCCAGATGCCCGACGTGTCTTTGCTCAGGGCTACCGGCGCTTTCAGAAACTCGCCCGACAGCATGACCTTTTTCGCATTTCGGGAAAAATACCGGAAGGTGATGCTATGGTCTTTGTGCACCTCCGGCGAATTAATGACCGGCGGTCGCTGTTGGGCCATACCCGTCAGCGACAGACAAAGCAGGGTTAGCAATAAGGATAGGATTCGTGTCATAATCTTCATGGCTGGCTTACTGGAAAAGGAGTTGGGCCGTATCGTTCACGTATCGCTTAACATTCATCCAGGTGTGGCCCCCATCGGTAATCAGGCTTTTGTAATTCACGTTTTTGGCTTTCAGATAGTCCATAAATTCGGTGGTGCCTTTATACAGAAAATCCTCGCTTCCCACGCTGACCCACAGCAATTTAAGTTGTTTGTTGGTTTGTTCGGGCTTGCTGACGATTGACGAATAGTTGCCATCCATCTCCTGGGGCGACAGGTACGAACTATAGGCGCAAACCCAGGCAAACTTGTCCATGTGGCTGAATGCCGTCCGCAGCGTTTGCCCGCCCCCGCGCGAAAATCCACCGATGGCCCGGTTCTCCCGGTTGGCAACAGTCCGGTAGTTTTTCTCGACGTAGGGAATCACGTTGCTGACCAAATCCGTCGTGAAATCGTTGGCCCGCTTCACCGCATCGGCCCCGTCGCGGACGGTTGGGTCGCCGGGCTTTGGGGTACCGGTTTGCTCGGCTACCCGTGCGGCAATGTTGCCATACGGCATGACGATAATCATCGGCCTGGCCTTGCCTTCGGCGATGAGATTATCCAGAATCAGGTTGGTTTTGCCGACTTTGAAGAAGGTTTCTTCGGTATCGGTCGTGCCACTGATGAGGTAGTAAACGGGGTATTTCTTTGACGGCGACTGGTCATACCCCGGTGGCGTATAGACGACTACCGAGCCGGTTGTATTCGACATCGACGGGTAGTATTCGTAGGTAATGGTGCCGTGGGGTACGTCCCTCATGGCATGAATCAGGGGCGTATCACCGGGCACATCGACTAAGCTGGCTTTAAACCGCTCGTTGGGGAAGAAGGCCACGTTGGCGGGGTCCATGACCGTGACGCCATCCACCCGAAAGCTGTAGGGGTAGATGTCGGGCTTGACGGGACCGACTGTTACGCTCCAGATACCCTGCTCATCTCTGGTCATGGCGACGGGGGCTTTTTCAAACTGCGCGCTCAGTTCCACTAGTTTGGCCTGCGGAGCCAGATACCGGAACGTCACCGTTTTGTCGGCGTTCACCTGGGGCGATATCACCAGTGGGCCGCGTGGCGGCTGGGCCATTGCCCCGCAGTACAGGCAGAATAGGACCCAGACGAGCCATAATCGACGGGTAAATTGTTGGTTCATAAGTAGGTAAGGTTTAGGGAATGGGTAATAAAATCGTATTCGTAGGTAAAGCAAAATCAATGTTTACTTCTCAGGACTTTGGCAAAATACCCCCCGTCCCCCTGAAGGGGGTGAGGACCTGAATACCTCCGGCAGTTTTGGCCGAGTCCTCACCCCCTTCAGGGGGACGGGGGGTATTTTGCCAAAGTCCTATTTCTTATACATCGGGTCGTCGCCTTTGTAAGTCAGGTACTGGAAAGACGCGGTATTTGTAGTCGGTTCGCCCGACGACGTGGCGTACATGCCGTACAGACAACCGATGAAGCCACCCGCTTCTTTCGTGCTCAGGAATTTGGCATCGACCTTGTCTTTCAGGAGTTTCCAGTTTTTAGCATCCTCCGAGAACGAGAAACTGTAGGTGTCACCCATCGAAGCAATCCGCAGGCCCACCTTACCCGCCTTCGTCGTTAACGGCACCTCGGTCAGCAGTTCCATTGATTTATCTTTGGAATTGCTCTTGAAAAGTTGCAGCACGTCATTGCCCTGTGCTGTTGATTTGCACAGGTAGTAGAAATGGCTCTCGTCCTGAAAAATGACCAGTCCGGCTTTTTCCCTGTCCGATTTTGGCGCGAAACTCAGTTCGGTTTCGGCGGTGCTGTACAGATGCTGCTGTCGCTTCCCGATGAACGAAGGATTGCCCATGTCCATGACGGTTTCGGGCTTTACTTTCAGGGTCAATCCCTGCTTTTTTGAGAGTGAAAACGAACTGCTGTCCACGGTACGCATGAACAAAAACGAGGGGTCAAGCGCCTTGTCGAAGCGTAGCGTGTACGCAAAATTGCCCGACTGCGGCAGGGCGTCTTTCTGCTTGACTTCCTTGTACGAAACGGGGTACGTGTATGGAATCACTTTGTGGTCGGGGTCGACAATCGGCCATTCATCTTTCCAGGTCACGGGCGCAATAAAGGTTTCGCGGCCGGTATTGTAGTAATCGCCTTCGTAAGGACGCACGGCCAGAAAAATGGCGTACCATTTCCCGTCAGGGCCTTCCACAAACTGGGCGTGACCGGCTGATGTAATCGGGTCTTTGCGGTCGGCGGGTAATCCGCGCTGGGTCAGAATCGGGTTATTCTCATAAGGCACGAATGGCCCCCAAACTGATTTCGACCGGAAAACAACTTCGGTATGGTTGACCGATGTTCCGCCCTCGGCTGCATAGAGGTAGTACCAATCCTTCACTTTCATAATGTGCGGAGCTTCAATCCAGACGGGCTTTTTGGACAGGTCGACCCCGCCGTTTACTAATTGTTTTTCCTCACCGACCACTTTCAGATTCTTGTAATCCAACTCATAAATGCGAATGGTCCGGTGGCCCGAATACAAGGGTTTCCGGTCGGGCGCGTCGCTGTTGTAAATGATGTACGCCTTGTCCGTCGCTTCGTCGAAGTAGAGCGACGGGTCAATGCCGCGTACCTGGGGGATTCTGACCGGATTGCTCCAGGGCCCGGCGGGGTTTTTGGCTGTCGCGATGAAGTTTCCGTCGTGGTCGATGTCCGTGCAGGTGACGTAGAAAAGGCCTTTATAATAGTGGATGGCGGGCGCAAAGAGTCCACGGGTCAGACGCTCGCCCATAAAGTCCATCTGCGAGGGGCGGTCGATGACATTGCCGATTTGTTTCCAGTTCTTCAAATCCTTGCTGTGCAGGACCGGGATACCAGGGAAATAAGAGAACGTTGAGTTGACCAGATAGTAATCCGTTCCGACCCGCGCAATGCTCGGATCAGGGTAAAAACCCGTCAGGATCGGGTTGACCAGCGTGGTTTGAGCAGTGAGAAAATGGCTCCAAACAAAGCAAAGTGTCGTAAAAACAGCTAAAATAAAGTTCTTCATCATACGCGTAATAAGCTGAAATAAGCTCTTTAAAAGAAAGGTTGAGTTATTGAGCCACCAGCGCATACACCTTGCCAGGCTGAGTGGCTATGTCATAAAGCACCGTTTCTTTCAGCACGGGTGTCGTCCGGTTGGCTTTCGTGGATATAATCGGAGTCGGCGTAGGTTCGGTCATGTAAAATGGATTGGTATTCGGGCCAGATGCCTGCTTCAGGGCTACGCCTTTACTGGCTTTCAGGGCATTGGGCGACCGCAGCCGGAGGTTCCCGCCGAGGTTCGACTTAATGTCGACCTTCGTCAGTTTTCCGTCTTTCCACTGCATATTCACAAGCTCGAACCCACCAATGGCCCGCAGACCGGTGATGCTGCCCGTTGGCCAGACATCGGGCAGGGCGGGCAATAAGTGAACCGCTCCATCGGCGCTTTGCATGAGCATTTCAGTAATGCCGGAGGTGCAGCCAAAGTTACCGTCAATCTGAAACGGCGGGTGGGCATCGAACAGGTTGTTGTACGTGCCACCGCCCTCTTTCGTGACGCCCAGGGGAGTCAGTTGATTCTGAATCAACGTGTACGCATGGTTCCCATCCTGTAATCTGGCCCACCAGTTTACCTTCCAGCCCATGCTCCAGCCGGTCGATACATCACCCCGATGCACGAGGGTTGTTTTGGCGGCATTGTACAGTTCAGGGGTGCGGAAAGCGGATATCTGACTGGACGGAAAAAGTCCGTACAGATGCGAGATATGGCGATGTTTGTCGTTCGGGTCGTCGATATCTTCCAGCCATTCCTGCAACTGACCGTACTGGCCAATGTGCATGGGGGATAGTTTGCTCCGCATTTGCTTTAGGGTATCGACAAAAGCGGCATCTTTTTTCAGGAGTTCGGCGGCCCGAATCGTCGTGGTGAATACGTCGAAGGCAATCTGATTATCCATCGTCGTCCCGGCATCGAGTGACGAGCCGCCGTGGGCTTTCGGGGCATTTTCGGGCGATGTGCCAGGGTTCACAACCAGCCAATGATACTTGGGGTGTTCGACTAAGTAATCGGCATAAAACAGGGCAGCTCCCTTCAGAATGGGGTACGCCGAACTCAGAAATTTTTTGTCGCCACTATACAAATAATGCTCCCACAGGTGTTGGCTGGTCCAGCCGCCACCGGCCACCCACATGCCCCACAACGCCCCATCGACGGCACCCGTTGCCCGCCAGATGTCGGTATTGTGGTGGGCCATCCAGCCCCGTGCGCCATACATGACCCGCGCCGTTTCCTGCCCGGTTTCCGACATCTCTTTCACCATCCGCAAAAACGGCTCGTGCAGTTCGGCGAGGTTTGTTTTTTCGGCGGGCCAGTAGTTCATCTGGGCGTTGATGTTGATGGTGTACTTGCTGTCCCAGGGTGGCCGCATTTTGTTGTTCCAGATACCCTGTAAGTTGGCTGGCTGCCCCCCAGGTTGAGATGATGAGATTAGCAGGTAGCGGCCATATTGATAATAGAGCGTAACCAGTTGCGGGTCGTTGGCCGTGCGGAAGTTTTTTAGTCGTTCGTCGGTGGGCAGATTGGCGGCCCCGGTAGCACCCAAATCGAGCCTGACCCGGTTGAAATAGTTTTGATAAGCAGTCACGTGCGAAGCCAGCATAGCGGCATACGATTTGGGATAGGCTTTTGTCAGGTACGCAGCGGCCCGTGCGTTCTCGTCTCCGTTGAGGTCATTGTAGTTATTAAAATTAGTGGCAATCGCTACGTAAATAATGGCTGTATTGGCTCCTTTTACGATTAACGTCGTGTCGCTGGATGCCTGCGTACCACCCTCAGTTTTGATGCGGGTAATGCTTTTGAACTTCACCATGCCTTTTACACCTTCGTGGTCCGACGTAGTACCGGCAAGCGTAAGTTCGTTGGCTGGTGTCGTTTTACCTTCTGATGAGGTATGCTGCGTAGAAAAGGAAGCGGAAAACGACAGCTTGCCAGGTTTACTGGCCGTTAATTGAATGATGACTACATTATCGGGAAATGAGGTTAGCATTTCCCGCGTGTACGTTACGTCGCCGACGGTGTACGAGGTTTTGGCTACGGCCCGTTCAATGTCCAGTTCCCGGTAATAATTGGTGAAATTATCATGTCCGTCGAAGGTCAGGTGCAGGCTGCCAACCGGCTGAAATAGCTGCCCATGCGACTTTTTGGTGATTATCGACTTGTTGGCCAGTTGCTCCGCTTCTTTCTGTTTTCCTTCGAAAATCAGCCGCCGTACCTCAGGCAAAGCAGCCAGAGCGTCCGGGTTATCGTTGCGGTTCGGGCTACCCGACCAGACGGTATGTTCGTTAAGCTGAATCGTTTCCTTTCCTACGTTTCCATAGACCATTGCGCCCAGCCTGCCATTCCCAATGGGCAGGGCATTCTCCCAAGTTTGACCGGAAGGTTTGTCATACCAAAGTTTTAACGCGGACTTGCTTTGCGAAAAACCCACCGTTGTTAAGGTTATGAAAAAGAAGCACAGGAATTGTCTCATTGAAAATGATCTAAAAATATTCTTTACGTAATCCACTGATTTATAGCGGAAGGCAGCGAGTTACAACTGAGTCCTGTTCATCCGTTTTTAAGTCCACAGCCTTAAAATACTAACTGACCAGTCCAACCCATCCATATTCCTAAAAAGCCGCCCGGATGCCCGGACGCTACCTATGAGGTAGTCGGAATCCTGTAAAATGGCCTCGGCCACGATGAATGACCGGGCTGGTTACATGGAATAGTTACAGTGTATATTAAGGGTTTGGCTCTGGTTGTACTTTTTATTAGTGTAAAAATGACACTAATTTATTAAGCGTCAAATCGACACAAAAAATCTTTTTAAAATAATTGAGTAATTAGTCTCTTAAGAGCGTGTTGGGAAATTACATTTGGGTCTTTGGCTTGATACGCTGTAATATAAGCTGGATGGTGGCCAAAAGTAGCCAGCCTACCGAACCGGGCCGCCGGAGGGGTAATGTCCTTGTAATTTGGCGACCACAAAGGTGAGACGACTACCAGCTTTTTCAATTCCCCAACACGCTCTTAGACTCTTGCTAAACCTTCTGGAAAATTATCTGCTCCTATGTATTTACAAGGAACTGTTTCTTTTCCTGATTTATCAATGAACCCTGAAAAGCCTTTTCGTATATTTGATAGTCCTTCTTTAAACAACTCCACACTATCATACACACAATCAACCAGAATATTTTTATCCTTATCACAGAAGCCCCACTTATTCCCCTTCCGATAGGGAATCAGAAACGGCTCTTCGGGTTTGGTAATCAGTTTGTTTATCCGTCAGGGCCAGTTGGTTGGAGACGCGGGCTAAGGCAGGCGATTGGGCGGTTTTAATGAGGGCGGTGGTGGGAGTGTCAGGCATGATTAGCTAACAGCCTCTATCTTGTGATATTTTGGAGAGATTATTCATAGTCAAAGATGATGTATTCGTTATAACTGTTTACAAAGCTGGCCGTTGTACCCGTAACAGTTGTCCCACTAACGTTGAACCTGCCTGAGTTAGACAGACGACGTGGATTCGTTCGGCTAAAGCAGTAAAGTTGGGATCGACCGTACAGATCCAAATACCCGCATGAGTCGGTTGCTGGTTGTGAAGTTTAATAAAATCCTTCTTATTTAACGTCAACAGGCAGCAATTCAACGATGTAGCCAGAGCCAGCACCTGATCATCAGGAACAGCTTGCCCGGCTAAATTCAATTGTAAAATTGTTTGTACGGTATGGCCGTATAGACGTAGCTGCTCAACAACCGGAAAAGGTATGTTTTCATCGGCAAGAAGTTGAGCCATTATTCCTCGTTTTCGGCAATAGTACGTGTTATCTCGTCAGGGTGGCTTCTGGCGTAGGACCACGCATTGGCTAAGTCTTCAGCCCGCAGGGATGGATAAGCCCGCAATTGATCAGCCTCCGTACTGCCTAATTGGCGCGCCTGTTGCAAAACCCAAACCGGAATACGTGTGCGAACAATACAGGCTACCCCACCCTGTACATCTGGCTGACGCTCAATGCCTGGAAACGTATCGCCTAAATCCTGCACAAGCCATTGGAGCAACTGGGCTTTCTCGGCGCGAGTCAGGCGGTTTAAGAGAGCTTCTGACTCTTCTATGGCTGTATTCATCTTGGAAAAATAATTGTTGAATGAGGCAATCATTCATACCTCAAAGATACCAAAACTTCTTACACCTGCTCACTCGTCTCCAACCTCGCCAGTTTCTGCCCGGATGGCGTTGTTCACAAACCGAATTTCGCTGTAGGTCACACCGTTACCGACGCCCTGCATGATTTCGGTGAATGTCGCCGATGCGTTGGTTTCGAGGTAGGAGCGGATGAGGGTTATCCGGTTAGGTGGTAGAACGGCATCGACGGCCAACTCGCCCTTGCCGATGCACTGTGCCAGGTGGCCTTCGATGGTCGAAACGGCGAACCCGCGTTCGGTAGCAATTTCGGTAATGGTTTTACCCGCCTGGAAAAGGGCCAGCGTTAGGGCAGGAGAGGGCGTTTTGGCTTCTTTTGGCTTTTTCTCTTTCAGCTCATTCGTTTTGACTTCCCGGCCCGATGGTTTTGGCCGTTCAACAAATTCCCTGATGAGGGCGAGTAGTTCAGTACCAATCTGCCTGACTTTGGTTTTGCCGAATCCTTTGATAGTCAGCAACTCATCCATCGTGGTTGGGCGAGTGCGGGCCAGCTCGGCGATGGTTTTCTGGGGCAGAATCATGTAGCCGGAGGTGTCGTGTTCGCCCGCAATGTCGTTGCGCCACTTCATTAAGGCACTATATAAACCTCCGCGTGCTGTCGGGCCATCATCGGTTGTGGGCGTTTGACGTTCGAGCTTTTTGCGTTCGGGCTGGAAGTCGAGTTCGGCGCGGTTTCGGGCCTGCATATACGCCAACGCCCCGAAACCTTCCCGGCAACTCTCGAACGAGCGGAGTTTGCTGAATAACTCTTTTTCGAGTTCGTCTAAGGCTTCCAGCAGCAACTCGCGCACCTGCTTGTTGTCGCAATCGGTGGGGCAGCGGTGCAACAGGGGCAGTAACTCATCGCTGAGCAGGGTCTGGAAATAGGCTGCCGCTTTACGGATTCGTTCCTGCAACGGTTCGTTTTCTTCGGGTAACTGGTCGCTGGCGAAATAGGCAGGCAACTGCTGCTGAAAACGACTGCTTATGTCGCGGGCCTTATCGCGTAGAAGGTCACTGAGTTGCGTAATAATAGGGCTACTTTCAGCGTCTAAACTACCGGCATGTTCGTTCACGGTCCGGCGGCATCGGTACAGTAGTGAACTGGCTCGTTCAAACGAAACTAACTCGCGCAGGAGGTTTTGCTGGTTGGTTCGTTTCGAATCGTGCAGGTGCTGTTGGGTAGGCGTTTGCTGCTGCACGTCGGTGTGAAAATCCTCCAGCGTCTGCTCGGTCTTGATGCTGTGCGACGGGATGGGCGCCCGCAATACCAGGCCGTCGAGGGTTTTGCAGCGGCTCAGGGCCACATACACCTGCCCATGCGCGAAAGCCGCCGATGCGTCGATAATTGCCTTCTCGAACGTTAGGCCCTGACTTTTATGAATCGTGATGGCCCAGGCGAGTTTAAGCGGAAATTGCCGGAACGTGCCAATGGGTTCGGCTTTGATTTCTTTTGTGGCCGCATCGAGCGTGTACCGAATGTTGGTCCAGTCGGCGGGATAGACCTCAAGTTCGTCCCCGTCGGACTGGCTTCTGACGTAAATGACATCGTCGTCGATGGCGGTTATTTGCCCGATTTTGCCGTTGTAGTACAGTTTTTCGCGGGCGATGTCATTTTTGATAAACATCACCTGCGCGCCAACTTTCAGGTCGAGACTAAGTTCGGTTGGGTAGATGTTGGTTGGGAAATCGCCTTCTAAAGTGGCCTCAAACGTGTGCAGGGGTGTTTTCAGGCTTTTGAGTTTGTCGCTGTTGATTTGCTGGGCCGTTGTGTTGTGCGTCGAAAGGGTAATGTAGCCTTCTTCATCGCGGGGGGCGAAATTGGGAATATGGCGTTGGTTGAGGTCGGCCAACTGGTCACGGGTAACGGTTTTTTCGCGGATGCTGTTGAGCAGATCAATAAATCGCTGGTCGGTTTGGCGGTAAATGTGCGTCAGTTCGATGGACACATACGGCGTTTGACGCAGCGCTTTACTGCCGAAAAAATAGCCCGTTTCGTAGTGCGGTTTCAGCAGCGTCCAGTCCTCCTCCCGAATCACCGGCGGCAACTGCTGCATATCGCCAATGAGCAGCAACTGCACCCCACCAAACGGCTGTCCGTTGTTGCGATACCGGCGCAGTACCTCATCAATGCCATCGAGAACGTCGGCCCGAACCATGCTGATTTCGTCAATCACCAGCAGGTCGAGGGTGCGGAGGAGATTGATTTTCTCGCGGTTAAATTTCCGGCCTTCGCGCCCGGTCGACCCCGGCACCAACGGCCCGAATGGAAGCTGAAACAGCGAATGAATGGTGACACCCCCCGCATTGATGGCTGCTACCCCCGTAGGCGCCACCACCGCGAGCCGCTTGGCGCTCAGTTGTTTAACCTGATGCAGAAAGGTCGTTTTGCCCGTGCCCGCTTTCCCCGTCAGGAAGATATTCCGGTTGGTGTGCAGAACAAAATTGTGGGCAAGGTCAAGTTTTTCGTTTACGGGCGCGGCCATGAGAGTCTACAGCAATGAATCGGCAAAGGTAGGTATTCTGTAAGAATGGTTTTGCTTTCAGGCAAGAGCGGAATGGCGTGACGAAACGATTTGATAATCTGAGCGATAACGTTTTTAGGTTTGTACCGGCTATTTTTGGTCTCCAAAGTTCGTAGACCTCATCGGGTAAAATCAGCAACGAAACGCTATGGATTCAAGACGGGATTTTCTTAAAAAAGCGGCTCTGCTTTCTACGGGCCTGTCGGGTATTGTGCCCGAGTCGATTCAGAAAGCCTTTGCCATTGACCCACAGCCCGGCACCACCTATTTAGATGCCGAACACGTGGTGATTCTGATGCAGGAAAATCGCTCGTTCGACCATACATATGGCACGCTTCAGGGCGTTCGGGGGTTCAACGACCCCAGAGCAGTTACCCTGCCGAACAAAAATAAAGTGTGGCTTCAGACCAACGCAGCCGGTGAAACCTACGCTCCGTTTCGGCTGAACATGCACGACACGAAAGCAACCTGGATGAGTTCGCTGCCCCACTCGTGGGAGAATCAGGTGGATGCCCGCAACGGTGGGAAATTCGATAAGTGGTTGGATACCAAGCCATCAGGCCATAAAGAATACGCCCACATGCCGCTAACGCTGGGCTACTATAACCGCGACGATATTCCCTTCTATTACGCCCTGGCGGATGCCTTCACCGTTTGCGACCAGAATTTCTGCTCATCCCTGACGGGCACCACGCCCAACCGGCTTTACTTCTGGACGGGCACCATCCGCGACCCGCACGACCCGCAGGCGATGGCCAATGTTCGCAATGAAAATGTGGATTTCGGCTCGGAAGTAAGCTGGTCCACCTTTCCCGAACGGCTCGAAGAACAGGGAATCGCCTGGAAGATTTACCAGAACGAAGTCACCTTACCGACGGGCTTAACGGGCGAGGAAGATAGCTGGTTAGCGAATTTCGGGGATAACCCCATCGAATGGTTTTCGCAGTACCACGCCCGGTTTCATCCAACCTATTATCCGTATATTCAGCAGCAGGAAAAAGCCATTCCTGAGCGAATTCAGGCACTGGAAACCAAACTCAAAAGTTTAGCCGAAACCGACAAGGACTATTTGGCAACTAAAAGAGCTATCGAACGGCAGCAGGCGTTTCTGGCGATTGTTAAAGCCGATTTGGTCAACTACTCGCCCGATAAATTCAGGCAACTGTCGGAGCGGGAGAAGAATCTTTGTCAGAAAGCCTTCACCACCAATGCAAACGACCCGCATTACCGCGAACTAACGGCCCTGACGTATCAGGACGGAACGACCCAACGCACGGTGAACGTGCCGAAAGGCGACGTGCTGCACCAGTTTCGGGACGATGTGAAAAACCGGAAACTGCCAACCGTATCGTGGCTGGTCGCGCCCGAAAACTACTCCGACCATCCCTCCTCGGCCTGGTACGGGGCCTGGTATATTTCGGAGGTGATGGATATTCTGACGCAGAACCCGGAGGTCTGGAAAAAGACGATTTTCATTCTGGCTTACGACGAAAACGACGGCTATTTCGACCACGTTCCGCCCTTTGTTCCGGCCCACCCCGACCACCCCGAAACCGGCCTATCCAGCAAAAGCATCGACACCCGCCTGGAGTTTGTGACGCAGGAACAGGAAAACAAACGCCCGAATAACCGACGTGGAGATGAAGGCCGGACGGGGCCAATTGGATTGGGCTATCGGGTGCCGTTGGTGATTGCATCGCCCTGGAGTCGGGGCGGTTACGTTTGCTCGGAAGTGTTTGACCACACCTCGACGCTGCAATTTCTGGAGAACTTTCTGAGTCATAAGAAAGGCAGAAAACTTGAAGAGCCGAACATCAGCGACTGGCGACGAACCATTTGTGGGGATTTGTCGTCGGCCTTCCGGCCTTATCACGATGAAGCCATCAAACTCCCGGCTTTTGTCAAAAAGGAACCCTTTATGGAAGGCATTCATAAAGCACAGTTTAAAGCCGTTCCAACGAACTTTAAACGGCTCACCGACGACGAAGTCCGGCTGTGTAACGCAAACCCGGCAACGTCGCCTTACCTGCCTCGTCAGGAGGAGGGTGTGCGGCCATCCTGCGCGCTGCCGTATGAGCTATACGTCGATGGAGGCCGGGTTGATAACCGCTTTGGCCTGACGCTGGCGGCCAAAAATGAGGTGTTTGGCAAACGGGCGCTTGGCGCTCCGTTTCAGGTTTGTCAACTCCTGGATAAGGACGCCCGTTTCCGGTCGTACACTGTTTCCGCTGGCGACACGCTAACCGATTTCTGGCCGGTCGATGGCCCGTTTCATCTGTGCGTTCAGGGGCCAAATGGCTTTTTTCGGGAGTTTAAAGGTAACGTCGCCAACCCACCCCTTGAAATCATTTGTGCTTACGAGCAGGATGCAAAAAAGCAGTTTACCGGGAACGTGCTGGTGAAACTGAAAAATACCGACCCGGCACATAGCCTCTCCGTTCAGCTTTCAGATAATGCGTATCAGTCAAAAAATCAATTGATTATGCTCGAAAAGGTGGGCGAAAAAGGAGCGCAACGGTCAGTCGTGCTGAATCTGAAAAACAGCCACAACTGGTATGATTTCAGCGTGAATGTTTCGGGCTTTGCCGATTTTGAACAACGTTACGCCGGTCGGGTTGAGACGGGCAAAGCGGGTTTCAGCGACCCGTTGATGGGAAAGGTCGGCACGTTGGCCAGTCGGTAAAGGATAAATGCGTAAGTTGTCGGGGCAAGTTGTGGTGTCGGGTTTGAGAACCCGACACCACAACTTGCCCCGACAACTTACTGACTACATCACATGCCCAATGAATCCCCGGTCCTTAAAAAAGCGTTGACGCCCGTTCATTTGTGGGCGATTGGGGTGGGGCTGGTTATATCGGGTGAGTATTTCGGCTGGAATTACGGCTGGGCAGTGGCCGGAACAGTGGGCCTGCTGATTGCCACACTGCTGATTACGCTGCTCTATTTCACGTTCATTTTCAGCTTCACCGAACTCACCACGGCCATTCCGAACGCGGGCGGACCGTTTGCCTATGCGCTTCAGGCCTTTGGTCCGTGGGGAGCGTTGGTGGCGGGTTATGCCACCCTCATCGAGTTTCTGTTTGCGACACCCGCTATTGCGCTGGCGCTCGGCAGTTACGTTCACTTCCTGTATCCGGCGGTTCCGGTGGTGTGGTGCTCGGTAGGTTCGTTTATCGTGTTCACGGCCATTAACCTGCTGGGTATCAAAGAAGCAGCCTGGTTTTCGCTGATCATGACCATCATTGCCATCGGCGAACTGCTGCTGTTCATCGGCGTCGTGTATCCGCATACCAGCCTCGACACGTTTCTGCACAACCCGATGCCGTTTGGCTGGTCGGGCGTGTTTGCGGCCCTGCCGTTTGCCATCTGGCTGTTTGTTTGCCTCGAAGGTATTGCCATGGTGGCCGAAGAAGTACAGGATACAAAAAATGCCATTGCCAAAGGCTACATCTCGGCGGTGCTGACGCTGGCGTTTCTGGCCCTGACGGTTATGATTAGCGTGGGCGGCATCACGAACTGGGAAAACCTCGACCACCTCGACTATCCCATGCCCGAAGCCATCGCCATTGTGCTCGGACGCCAGAACCCACTCACCAAATTCTTCACCAGTGTGGGATTATTTGGCTTGATTGCGTCGTTTCACGGCATTATCATCAGTTATTCCCGGCAGATCTTCGCCCTGGCCCGCGCGGGTTATTTGCCGCACGGCCTATCGACTGTGAGCAAAGAGCGACAGGTGCCATTCTGGGCATTGCTGGTGGGCGCTATCTTTGGTATTTTGGCTTTATTGCTCCTGAACACCAGTAACTTAGTCATTCTGTCGACTATCGGCGCGGTGGTCGTGTACATTATCAGTATGCTGTCGTTGTTTCGGCTTCGGCAAACGCAGCCTAACCTGCCACGTTCGTTCAGAGCGCCATTCTACCCGTTTTTTCCGGCCATTGCACTGCTGCTGGCAGTGGTAACACTGGGGGCCATGTTGTATTTTTATAGCTGGCTGAGTCTCTTGTTTTTCGGTGGACTGGTTTTGATTGCGGGATTGTTCTATATATCAGGTCGTTACCGGAAAGAAACCTATGAGGTTTCAAAAACCTCATAGGTTTACGAGCTATAAACGTTCAAAAAATGCCTTATCCATTCACCATTGGCAACTTTACGTATCGCTTTGGGGACTTGAAAGAACTGCTGGCGAAGGCAAGCCCGCTGCGGTCGGGGGATGGGCTGGCGGGTCTGTTGGCCGAGAGTTACGAAGAGCGCGTAGCTGCCCAAATGGCACTGGCCGATGTGCCGTTGTCCCAATTTCTGAACGAAGCCGTTATTCCATACGAAACCGACGACGTTACCCGCTTAATCATTGATGCCCACGACAGAAACGCCTTTGCGCCCATCAGCCATTTTACCGTTGGCGACCTGCGCGACTGGTTGCTGGGTGATGAAGCCAATACCAGTACGCTGCAACAACTTGCCCCCGGACTAACGCCCGAAATGGTATCGGCCGTCTCGAAGCTGATGCGAAATCAGGATTTAATTCTGGTGGCGAAAAAGTGCGAAGTCGTGACTCGATTCAGGAATACGATGGGCTTGCCGGGGCGGTTGTCGGTTCGGCTGCAGCCCAACCACCCGACGGACGATGCGAAAGGGATAGCGGCCAGCATCATTGATGGCTTGCTTTATGGCAGTGGCGATGCGATGATTGGCATTAATCCGGCAACAGACAGCCCGGCAACAACCTCGCGGCTGCTCTACATGCTGGATGGCGTTCGCGAGCGATTTTCGATACCCACGCAAAGCTGCGTATTGAGCCATATTACCACCACGCTTGACTTGATGAACCAGCAGGTGCCGGTCGATTTGGTGTTTCAATCCATTGCCGGGACCCAACAGGCAAATGCCAGTTTTGGTGTTAGCCTGTCGCTGTTGCAGGAAGCCTGCGAAGCGGGTCTGTCGCTCAAGCGCGGCACATTGGGCAATAACCTCATGTATTTCGAGACGGGCCAGGGCAGTGCCTTGTCGTCTGGGGCGCATCACCATGTCGACCAGCAAACCTGCGAGGTGCGGGCCTACGCCGTTGCCCGGCAGTTCAACCCGTTTCTGGTCAATTCGGTGGTTGGGTTCATCGGGCCGGAGTATCTGTTTGATGGCAAGCAGATACTCCGGGCCGGGCTGGAAGACCATTTTTGTGGGAAACTGATGGGCCTGCCCATGGGTATGGACATTTGCTACACCAATCACGCCCAGGCCGACCAGGACGATATGGACACGCTGTTAACGCTATTGGGTGTGGCAGGCGTTACCTTTATCATGGGCGTTCCCGGTGCCGACGACATCATGCTGAATTACCAGTCCACTTCGTTCCACGACGCGCTCTATTTGCGCCGGGTGCTTGGGTTGCGCCCCGCCCCGGAGTTCGAGGAGTGGCTGCTTCGGCAGGGAATAATGGACAGCCAGGGCAATCGACTGCCGAATGGACTCCAGAAACAACTCTATGCGGCCCTGGTGGGAGCAAGGGGCAGGAAGCATGGAGCAGGGTAAAGTGCCCCACGCCCCACGCCCCTTGCCCCTTGCTCTCTGCCTTTACCCATGAACGAACCGAAAAAAACAAGTATAGAACCCGATGAGTGGGAGGCTTTGAAAGCCTACACCAACGCCCGGATTGCGCTGGGTAAAACCGGCATTTCTATTCCACTCCGGGAATCGTTGCGGGTCAAACTGGCCCATGCTCACGCGAAAGATGCCGTTTATTCTCAATTAAACATCGCTGATCTACAGGCAGATTTGGCTGGTACCGGCTTGCCGGTTTATCACGTTCACAGCCGGGCCGAAAACCGCGATATATACCTTCAGCGACCAGATTTGGGCCGCCTGTTGAATGACCAGTCCATTGAGCAGTTGCGGCAACTCAATAGCTCGCCCGCTGATATTAGCCTCATCATCGCCGATGGACTTTCGGCAACGGCCATTCATAAAAATGCCCCGCCGGTGGTGACTGCATTCGTTGAAAAAGTAAGGCAGGCGGGTTATTCGCTGGCCCCGATTTTGCTGGTCGAACAGGGGCGGGTGGCTATTACCGATGCCATCGGCGAATTATTGCGCCCCCGGCTGGCCATCATCCTGATTGGTGAGCGACCAGGCCTGAGCGCTCCTGACAGCATGGGTGCTTACATTACCTACGCGCCCAAACCCGGCCTCACCGACGAGCGCCGAAACTGCATCTCCAATATCCGCGAACAGGGATTATCGCCCATCCTGGCAGCAGACAAACTCATGCACCTGATTCACTCGGCTTTCCGCCTGCAACTAACGGGGGTGGCCCTGAAAGATACCGATGGCCTGCTCGATTCCTGAGAAATCAGTTGCGATTTGTAACCGTCACTTTCCCCGACCCATCAGATGAATGGATCGGGGAAAATGGGCGACTTCATACTATCGCTCAGGCAACAAATCGCTCCCGGATAATCCTGCCATCCTGCCAGTCCTGAATGGCCACCTCCGTAACATTGACTGTCCCCGAAGTCGTCGAATCGAAGTCAATGTGCCAGATTAGAAAACTGCGATCACCAACGATAACGGTTCCTTTGTGCGAGAAATCCCGAACGGTTGTAATCGAATGAAGCAGGCTTAGGCCCTGCTGGTAGTTTTGGGCTAACCCAAGGACAGTAACGCCATCCAAATCCGTTTTTTCAAGGTTTGGGTGGTAAAATTTGTCGAAGGCGTCCATTGGTTTGCCTTGTGCAACCAGGTCAACTAACTCCGTGAGAGATTGGGCAATGGTTTGTTCAGACATGATTGACACGAATTAATTCCTACCGTTTTTGTGTTTAAGTTCCGGTTGATTTCACTGAACTTTCGGCCACAAAGGTCCATCGGGAATGGCGTGGGGGCAAGACGTGATAAAATCGTTAGTGACTCACAAAAAAGTAATATGCGTAAACGAACGTCTACCAACTACCGAAACGAACAGCAATTAATTGGCAACTGCCCTATTCTGAGCACGTTCTATTTTCTGGGTGGCCGCTGGAAAGTGGCCATCCTGTGGAATCTGGCCAAAGGACCGGTACGGTTTGGTGAATTTCAAACAACGCTGCGGGGCGTGTCGGAGAAGATGCTGGCTCAGCAGTTGAAAGAACTGGAACGCGATGGATTCGTTCACAAAACCATTTTTGCCGAAGTGCCTCTCCGCACCGAATATACCCTGACCAATCTGGGACAGTCGTTAATGCCGGTATTGCATCAGATTTATGCCTGGGGCAGCGACCATAAGATGCCTCAACGATTTCGGGTCGTTGAGGAGTAAAGACGGAGGATGGGTTAAATCCGTTATACCTTTGGTAGTCGATAGTCGTCAGTCAACAGTCGCCAGTGATTGGCACCTATGGCGGCAGACCATCAACTACCAAGTATCGACTAACTGACTACTATGAATATCGGCGATAAAGTCCGGCTGCTGCGGGCAAAAGAACAGGGGGTTGTGTCGCGGTTTTTGCCCGACGGCATGATTGAAATTGAAATTGAAGATGGCTTCCGCATTCCGGTTATGCGCTCGGAATTAGTGCCAGTTTCGCCATTGGAAGCCGAGCGATTGCTCAAAACCAGTGCTTATTCCCCACAAAAAACGGTAGCTCCACCCACCCCGGCTATTCTGGCCAATCAGGGTATTTATCTGGCCTTTGTGCCCGTGAACGACCGCGAATACACGCTGCACCTGATTAACAATACCGACTGGGAATTTCCGTATCTGCTGGGCGAAGAGTCGGCAGCCGCCGGGGGAGGAGTACAGTTTCGGGGAGTACATAGCGGCTTGCTGAAGGCCAAATCGCAGCAAAAGATGAACGACCTCTATGCCCACGCTCAATTTGAGGACTGGCCAACGTTTGTGGTGCAGGGCTTGTGGTTTCGAGCCGGGAAGTCGTCGCTGCGGCAACCGTTGATGAAGCGGTTCAAAGCGCGGGCGACCACGCTCTTCAAGCAAAAAACAACAATCCCTGTGCTGAATCAGCCCGGTTTTTTGACCCAGCTAGATGCTGAGATTGTTGAGCAGGTGCAACAAGTGCCGAACAGCAATCGCGCTCAGTCTTCAGGGTCTGTAAAGTCGCCAACCTCCATCAGCCTTGATGAATTGAAAGCTGAAATGCTTAAGCCCAAGTCTGAACCAATTGGTGTTTCAGTTGAGCGTCCGTCATCAGTTGTCGATTTGCATATCGAGGAATTGTTGCCCAACGGCGTCGCCAAACGCGGCCCGGCTGATTTGCTGAAACTTCAACTCGACACGTTCGATAGAGCGTTGGAAAACGCCATTGCCAGCAGCATGAGCGACATCACCTTTATTCACGGTGTTGGCAGCGGTGCCCTCCGAACAGAATTGCACAAACGCTTAGGTCAGCATCCCAACGTTAAATTCTTTGAAGACGCTCAGAAACAGAAATTTGGCTATGGTGCCACGAAGGTCACGATTAAGTAGGTTAGGTTGGGCATCTCTGTGTCTCAGCTTTTTTGTTTTATCTTGCCAGCCGTCCGGCAGCCGCCTGGAAACGAAAGCTCCCAAAGAAGCCTATAAAATCACCGAAATGGAAGTTCGCAACGAACGCTTTCTGTCAACTGTTCACGTGCCTGTATCCATTGCCCTGAGCGATGTTGAGCGGCAGCTAAACGCGCAGGTAAACGGCCTGATTTATGAAGATAACAGCCTGACCGACAACAGCAATGACCAGTTTATGGCGAAAGTCTGGAAACGCGGCACTATTCTCGTTACGGCTGAGGACAGCCTGTTTCGTTTCGTGGTCCCACTGAAAATATGGGCTAAAGCGGGCGTGTCGGTGCTGGGTTTCACCCAATATAAAGAAACAGAGTTCGAGATTGATCTGCGCTTCAAAAGCAAATTCGATCTCGACCGCGATTGGGCCGTCAACACCCAAACCCAGGCCGACGGATATGGATGGGTACGTCGGCCAACGGTGAGTGTTGTGGGGCTGGATATTCCGATAACAAACATCGTCGGGCGGTTGATTGATAAGAATTTAGGGAGCATTACGAAGACTATCGACCAGCAAATACGCCGGAACGTTGACCTCCGAACCCCCGTGCTGAAGGCCTGGAACAGCCTCCGCGAACCGTATTTAATTTCCGAAAAATACCGAACCTATCTACAGGCCGTTCCAAAGCGCGTGCTCATAACGCCCCTGCGCTTTGAGGGCCGGCTTATCCGTGCCACCATCGGCATTGAGGGCTATACGCTGACAACCACCGGCGCTAAACCCGATGTTCGCCCGGCGGTGTCTCTGCCCGATCTGACGGTGGTATCGAAGGTCAGAGACGATTTTCAGATTGGCTTGTTGAGCGAAGCCACCTATCCTGAAGCTGCCAGATTAGTAGCCGACGAGTTTGTTGGTAAATCGTTCTCGTTCAGCGATAACCAGTATACCATCACCATTACAAGCATGGATATGTATGGCCAGAACGAAAGTCTGATTATTAAGGCCGGACTAAAAGGCACCATCAACGGCGACATTTACCTCCGTGGCCGCCCGTACTATGACGCCAACGACCAGACTATTTCGCTGAAAGACCTTCAGTATGATTTGGATACCAAAAATGTGCTGGCTCAGTCGGCAAGCTGGTTATTGAAAGGAACCTTCGCCCGAACGCTCGAAAAACAACTGACGATTCCGGTCGGCTCCCAAATCGCCGACATGCAGAAACTGCTGCAAACGCAGCTTAAAAACAACCAGATCGCCAAAGGTATCGTCCTCAATGGCCACATCGACGAAATCAAACCTGATCAGGTCTATCTAACGCCTACCGCGCTGCTTGCCGTTGTGAACGCCCGGGGCCGCATTGACATAAAAGTGGAGGGGTTGCAGTGATTTTCGTACCTTTATCCTGCCTGAGCGATACGAGTCGGCTTATCGCGTCCTGCCATTGGCGGGATGAGGAAAGTCCGGGCAGCACAGAGCACCCTACTTCCTAACGGGAAGGCGAATGGCTGGGAACGGCCATTCGACAGCCAGTGTCACAGAAAACAGACCGCCCGTTTTCAATGAGTGAATTGTGAATGAGTGAATAGCTGGCGCATTTTTATTCACAATTCACTCATTCGCTCATTGAAAACGGGTAAGGGTGAAAAGGTGGGGTAAGAGCCTACCGCCCGCCGGGCGACCGTCGGGGCAGGATAAACCTTAGGGGCTGAAAGACCAAATAAGCGTTGGACGTGGGGCGGCTCGTTCCCGTTCCGGTTCGCCGGATGCTGACGCGGGTAGGTCGAACGAGGTGGCCGGTGACGACCATCCCAGATAAATGATAAGCCATTCGGTGCAAACCGGAGGACAGAACCCGGCTTATAGACTCGTATTGCAAAGGTTTTTATTCAGCCTGCCCATGACCTGTTAGGAATAAACTACCGGATGTGTTCTACCGATGATTGTACTTAAGCCCAGCCCCAATTGCACAAAACCTTTTGTGCCTGCTGTTTTTTCTGTACTATCCTGCTTCAATAATACCCCATAAATTTGAATGAAAGATTTACGGATTAGTTGTGTTTAGGCTTGAACAACCAGTATGATAAATTATTACAAAAACGCCTGCACTCGACCAGAAACCTTCAAACAGCTTTTTTGTAAGGAGCTTCTGTTTGTTTATTACGATTGCCCATTGGGTAGCAATCGTCAGGATAGCTGGTCGCAGCTTAACTATATTCTCTATGTGGTTACGGGTAAAAAAGCCTTCTATGCCCATCCTAAATCCTGGCTGATTACGGCAGGTTCGGCAGTGTTTGTAAAAAAAGGTGCTTGTATTCTCGAAAAAATTCATGGCGACGACCTTTGCCTGATGGCATTTTTCATCCCCGACAACTACATTCAATCGTTCCTTATCGAAACTAAAACATTAATTTCACCAGCAAATAATGACCTGCCTGAACAAAGTGATTTATTGATACCGCTCGATGTGAATGAGATGATGTTGGCCTATTATGATTCGGTGCGGCCTTATTTTTCTGCCGAACTAAAACCACCCGAAGCCTTGCTCGAATTGAAGTTTAAAGAGCTACTCTTCAACATTATCACCAATCCTAATAATGCAACATTGCGAAATTATCTTAAGACTTTACTGTTACCGCAAGCCAATAGCATCCCGCCCATTGTAGAGGCAAACTTTTGCTACAACCTTAGCTTAGAAGACTATGCCAGTCTTTGCAACCGAAGTATTTCATCGTTTAAGCGTGATTTTCAGAACCTATATAAAATGCCGCCTGGACGGTGGTTACTTCAAAAAAGATTGGGATTTGCCAAACAGTTGCTGCTACATGCAAATAAAACCATTGCTGATGTAGCTTTTGAAAGTGGCTTTGAGGACAGCTCGCATTTTAGCCACGTTTTCAAAAAACAGTTTACTATTTCTCCGCTCAAATATCGACAGCATAGCCTGGCTTCTGAAAGTATTTAGAGACTGTCTAAAAATAGCATTTTGATAAAAATAAGGAGCCGGTAAGTTTGTAGGAACAAAGAACCACCAATGTATCCTACTGATCTGACCGACTCCCAATGGCAAGTTATTCAAGA
>NZ_BAAGTT010000039.1:0-37855 GCF_054781775.1 Spirosoma areae
CACTCGGCCTGGGAGTAGATGGGCGATTCGTTCCCACTGCTGGTCGGTAATTTCATAACGGCGCGCATGGTGCAAAGATGAAACGCTTGGCTAACTTTACCTAACTGTCAACACGCCCTATTTTCCGGCAAAAAGCCAAAAAAGAATACGTTGACACGTTCATATCGTATGGAAAGGGTATCTCCTCAATGTAGACAGAAGGCAACCAATCGGTTGCCTTCTGTCTATTTCCAACCTATTGTAACGTCAAAGCGGATTACTCCAACGATTGGCGTGGTAGCTGATGTCGAAGGCGTAGCCACCGAAGGTATTTCCCGGCGATGGCACCGTGCGAAAACCCCTCGCCCAGATGCTGTAACAGCTATTTTTGTCGATAATCACGTTCGTCTTGTTTTTTACGACAGTAGACGCGCCAGCCACCCGAAACTCAATGGTATAGATGCCGGGGTCAATCTCGAAAAACTCTTTTACCCCCTTGTAGGCTATGCTTGTAGCCAGTGTGATTGGTCCCGATGGGGACCCGGCTGTGATGTATAGGTCGAGTGGTCCCGAATCGGGCGAGTAATTCATGATACGAACTTTGGCTTTGCCCGGTGTGGGTAGGGCGAGGTCATCATTGAGTAGCAGGAACTCCGTTTTTTGAGCAGTTCCGACGGAATACACCGAATAATAGTTATCCGCCTGGGTCTGGAAGGTCAGTTCGCCCACTTTGGCGGCCCCACCCGGCGGGTTGTTCGACTGCGACTGGGCCGTATCGAAGCGCATGGTCATGGTACCCGGCGCAAAGGCTTTGTAGCCGTTGCTCCAGGGAAACTTGATTGGAAATGTATTGAACTGGACGTTGTTATAAAACGGAAAAATGGCGATTTCCCGCTGGGCCGCTGCGGGCTGGGTTGCCGAGTTAGGCGTCGCATTGACAAAGATGATCTTGGCTTTGTCTTTTTCCTCGCCCAATACGCCCATCGGTTCATTCTCCTCGCAGGAGATCAGGCTCAGGCCCGCCAGTGCAAGGGCAGGCAGCAGACATAATTTGTATAGTTTCATAGGTATGAGTTGGTTTAGTAGCCGGGATTCTGAGTCAGGAGCGGGTTGTTGGTCAGTTCGATTTTAGCAACCGGAAACAGCAGTTTGTCTTTGGTGAATGCGTCGCGTTTCTGATTTACTTTCAGCACGGTGTTGGCGTAGTCGAAGCCGTAGCGCAGCAAATCGAACCAGCGGTGGTTTTCCAGTGCCAGTTCTTTACGCCGTTCTGAGCGAATCAGGTCACGGTACTGGGCCTGCGTTAGTCCGCTGGTCAGGTCGCGGGGCGTAGAGGGCGTGGTCAGGGGTAATCCAAAGGCCCGCCGACGCAGCCGGTTCACATACTCCAGACCCTGCGTATCGAGCGTACCCGTTTCGTTGGTGGCTTCGGCGTAAATCAACAGAACCTCGGCCAGGCGGTAGACCGGGAAATTCTGCTGCCCTGTGGCCCCGCTGCCAGGCACATAGTGTTTGCCCGTAAGCCAGTTCTGTTGGCCCGCACCGTTACGCCCCTGGGTAAAGTTCACGTCCCGGCGCAAATCACCCGTTTCGTACTCCTGAACCAATCCACCCCGGAACCCCGGTTCGTTCGTCACATCGTCATTGTCCGTCGGGCGGTATAAACCCAGATTGACGGCACCTCCGTTAGAATCAGTTACAGGCCCCATAATGTAACTGAAACTATTGCCAAACGGGGCCGTACCTGACGTCTGCCCATTGTTAGCGAACTGGATCTCAAAAAGCGATTCAGGGCCGTTTTCGGCTCCCCCTTTAGCGGCAAAGTTGTCGGCGTACTTCGCGTTCAGACTCAGGCCACTTTGGGTAATCACCTGAGCCGCTGTCGTTTTGGCTTCGGCGTAGTTTTTCTGCGTCAGATAGACATCGGCCAGCATGGTTTGTGCCGCCCAGCGCGTAGGACGCCCTTTTTCGTTGCCCGCCCCACTGCCCGAGTACACAGATGGCAGCTTGGTGGCCGCGTCTTTCAAATCGTCGATAATCTGGGCGTAGACCTGAGCCGCCGACGACCGGGCAATGTTTACTTCAGTAGGACTTTTGATTTCGGTGGTTCGTAGGGGTACATCGCCAAACAGCCGCACTAAGTTGAAGTAAGCAAAGGCCCGCAGAAATTTGGCTTCCCCCACAAACTGTTCGGTGTATAGGCCACCCGACGGGTTGCGGGCCTGGGAAATCGGGAAGGTAAGCCCCGGTACGCGGTTGGTAACGACATTGGCGCGGTAGATGAGCCGGTAAAGGTCATTCCAGAGGCCAAACGTAACCGCGTTATCGGCGGGGAGCTCAAAGTAATCGAGTGTATTATACGCCGTGGAAGCTGATTTACTGGTGCTTATCACGTCGTCGCTGGCATAGTCGATGTACAGCAAATTGTTGTTGCCCCGATACAGGTCCGCGCCCGTCAGCAGGTTGTAAATGCCATTGACAGCCGAGACGGTTCCGGCAAAATCGGTGAAGGTGACATCGACGGTCTGCACGCCCACGGGGTCGGGCGACAGCAGTTTATCGCAGCCTGTCGTCAGGTGCAGCAGGGCGGGCAGAAGCAGGAGTCGTATGAATCGTTTCATAATCAGACAGGTCAGGACGGTTAGAAGCTGAGGTTCAACCCTAAAATGATTGATTTGGCAATGGGGTACGCACCGGCATCGACCCCATTGGTTGTTACGCTGGAGCCGAAGCTGTTTACCTCAGGGTCCCAGCCCGGATACTTCGTGAAGGTCAGCAGGTTGTTGCCCTGCACGTACACTCTGGCTCTGGTCATTTTTGCTTTTGCCAGTACCGGTTTGGGCAGTTCATACCCAAGCGTAATGGTTCGTATGCGTAAAAAAGAACCATCGTCGAGGAAGCGGTTGGAGGGCAGCAGCGGGTTGTTGTTGCGCGGCACCGGCACGGTGGTTTGCACCCCCGGATTAGACGGCAGCCAGCGGTTTTCGTAGGTTGACCGCCATACGTTCCCCTCGAACGTTTCAGACGTCAGACGAGGCTGATTCCAGACTAAATTACCGTGTTGGAAATTACTGAACACGTTAAGCGACAGTCCTTTATAGCTGAATGTGTTATTAAGGCCACCAAAGAAATCGGGGAACGGCGAGCCGTACCACACCCGGTCGGCATCGTCGATAACCTTATCGCCGTTCAGGTCGACGGGGATAAAATCGCCGGGGGCAAAATAAGGCTGGTTGCCGATTTTGTAGGCGGGTGCAGTGGCAGCCTGCTCCCACGTCTGATACTGCCCTTCTTCCTTCAGCACATAGAAGCCCCCAATGGGATGGCCCACTTCGGTGCGGTTGATGTACGCCCCCGCCCGGTTTATGTTCACTCCCGTAATGAAGGGCAACGTTCCTAAACTCACCACTTCGTTTTTGTTGGTCGAGATATTGACATCCACGTTCCATCGGAAACTGCCCCGGTTGATGGGGGTGGTGTTCAGCGCGAACTCGAAGCCCCGGTTGCTGATTTTACCGATGTTGGTCGTGTAGGCGTTCCCCACCCCCGAGATGACCGACAACGGGGCGCCACCCAGCAGGCCGTCGGTAAGTTTATCGTAGTAATCGGCGGTAACGTTGATGCGTCCCTGCAACAGGCTCAGGTCAAGGCCGATGTCGAACTGCTTGTTGCGTTCCCAACGGATGTCGGGGTTTTCAAACCGGGTGGGCGCTACGCCCGTCACAATCGTGTTGCCCCAGACCGTATTGGCTCCCCCGGCCAGGGCTGAAAACAAAAAGTCGCCGATATTCTGGTTCCCCGTAATGCCATAACTACCCCGCAGTTTCAGGTCAGAGATTAACCGGCTTTGTTTGAGAAAGGCTTCTTCGGATACGCGCCAGCCCAGGGAGAAGGAGGGGAAAATACCGTACTGGTTGTTGGCCCCGAAGCGCGAAGACCCGTCCCGTCGAATTGTCCCCGTAACCAGATACCGGTCTGCGTAGGCATAATTGGCCCGCACAAACTGCGACACTAACGCGGAGGTTGTCTGGCTACCGGAAGCACCCGTTGGCGTAGGCTGGTTGCTCAACTGGTCGAGTGCGGCACTGGGCGACCCCTGCCCACTGGCTCCCATCGTTTTCTGCACAAACTGCTGCGCCGAGAACCCGGCAACAACGTTAAGGCTATGCCGCCCAAACGAACGGTCGTAGGTAAGTAGCTGGTCGGCCAGCCAGTTCAGGGTTTTGGGCTGACCAATGCTAACAGTCTGTACGGTGTTGGCATCGACACCCCTCTGCCATACCGGAACGAAACTGGTCAGTTCGTTAAACAGATAGTCGACCCCAAATACGGACCGGAACCGCAGGTCTTTGGTAATCTGGTATTCGCCATACAGGTTCGACGTAATCCGGTAGCGGTCCGTGTTCCGTTTGCGCTGCAGTACGTTGGCCACGACGTTGCCACCCCCGTCGCCGTGCAGGCCCCCGCTGATGACATTGTTGGGACGCCCGGCAAACTGCCCGTTGGAATCATAGACCAGGCCTAAAGGCGACGCCGTAGTCAGGGCGTAGAGCTGACCCTGGAAAAACTCATCGGCATCGATGCTGTTGCCTGTCTGGAAGTTCAAGGCCGTTCGGGTGCCGAATTTGAGCCGGTCGGTAGCTTTTACGTCGAGGTTCAGGCGGGTCGAATAGCGTTTGGAATAGGTATTCAGTATGATTCCCTGCTGATTGAAGTAATCGGCACTGACGGCAAACTGCACCCGCTCGTTCCCCCCCGAGGCTGAGAGGTTATAGTTCTGCATCGGAGCCTGACGAAACAGCGCATCCTGCCAGTCGGTACCGTCGTAGAGCAGGAATGGGTTAACGGTAAATACGTCGGTTCCTTCGCCCCCGCGTGTACCCGCGTTTCGGCGCCACTCGAACACCAGTGCCGCCCGGTCGCGGCCGTTCATGACCGGTATTTTCTTCCGAAGCGTTTGCACGCCGTAATAGGCATCGAAACTGATGACCGTTTTGCCGACTTTCCCAGATTTGGTAGTAATCAGGACGACACCATTTGCCGCCCGCGAGCCGTAAATAGCCGTTGCCGAGGCATCCTTCAGCACTTCCATGCTCTCAATATCGTTGGGATTGATGCTGGCCAGTGGGCTGGAGGCATTCGATATGGCTCCGCCCGTACCCGTATTGCCAATGCCCAGGCTGTTGTTGGCTTCATCCCAGATGAGCGGAATTCCATCCACTACATACAGCGGCTGGTTGGCCCCATTTCCCGCCGTCGAGTTTACGCCCCGGATACGAACCTGTACTGCGCCACCCGGTGCCCCGTTCGACTGGATTACCTGCACACCGGCTACCCGGCCCTGTAAAGCCTGGTCGGCCCCCATCACCGGCACCGCCTGGATTTCCTGGGCCGATACGCTGCCCACCGCTCCGGTAATGTCGCGTTTTTTCTGGGTGCCGTACCCAACGACCACTACTTCGTTCAGCGTTGCGTCAGCGGGTTTCAGGGCCAGGTTTATGATTCCCTGAGACCCCACCCGTACTTCCTGGCGTTCGTAGCCGATGTAGCTGAATACCAGCACGCTGTTGCCGTCGGGTACATTTAGCTGAAAATCGCCGTTGGCGTTGGTCGACGTGCCCCGGTTCTGGCCTTTCACCGCCACACTCACGCCGGGCAGGGCTTCTCCTTTTTCACGGTCCGTTATCCGGCCCCGAACGGGAATTTCCTGCGGCTTTTCCGGCTCAACGGCCAGTTGCGTAGCTGCGTCCATAGCGGCAGACGGGGTCAATGTTGTCGCTGAATTGGAGGCCGGAACCAGCACATCAGGAAATCGGCTGTTGAGGCTCAGGCTGGCTGTTTTTCGGTCGACTTTACGGGCTAAAATCAGGTACGTTCCTTCTTTCACCCGCTTGTAACGCAGGTTAAAAGGCTGTAAAGCCCGCTCCAGCAAGGTTTCAAACGTCCCGGTTGTCGGCAGGGTATTGGCGGGTAACGTGTACCCCTCGATTACCTTATCTTCAAACAGAATCTCGACCTGGTACCGGGTTTTTAGCTCATTCAGCACCGCTTTTAGTTTGCGGAGGGCTACCGGAGGGCGGTCCGTTGGTTCGCTTTGCCCCAGTTGGCTGGCCATCGCCAGGGCTTGACTCCAGACAGGCTGCGGACTAATCAGCAGGGCACCTACCAGCCAGGCGCATAGCCCGAAGTGGGGTAGTGTTTGTTTCATAGGAAGAGGGTAGATTTAGTCAAAGAGTATTACCTGGTCGTTCTGGCGGTTGTAATTCACCTCCAGCAGTTCCGTCACCACCTGAAGCAACTCCCCGGCAGTGGTCGCTTTGAACGTTCCTGAGATAGTCCGCGAGGCCAGCGTTTCGTCGCGGATGGTGACATGGAGACCATAATTCTCTTCCAGCAGCCGCGCAATGTCAAGCAGCGATGTTTGGTCGAACACAAACTGGTGGTATTGCCAGGCTTTGTGTTGGTCTGTGCGTTTGGAATGGTTAAGCTGAACCCGCCTGTTCAGGTAAAGCTTTACCATATCGCCAGGCAGCATAGTCAACCGTTCGGGTTTGCTGATTCCCTGGTAATCAATCTGTACTTTCCCCTGATGGAGGACAACCTGAGCATCCCGATTGCGGGCATAGACTGTAAATTCAGTGCCGAGCACAGTCACATCAAACTGCCTGTCGGTATGCACTATAAACGGCTGATGAGTCGGCAGATGGCGCACCGAGAACGTAGCCTCTCCGGTCAGAAAAACGTCTCTGGACGATTCGCCAAAGCCGAATCGGGGAAAGCGCAGTTGCGAATGGGCATTCAGGGTAACCACACTGCCATCGGGCAGGGTCTCTTTACGAACCTCTCCATAAGCCGTTTCAATCGTTTGAGTCAATACCGGTTTTCTGAACAGATAGCCCGTTGCCAGCAAACTGACCAAAACCACTGACGCTGCGGCTACCCAGTGAATTGGAAACAGAGACACCTTCTTTTTGGCTGTGCTGGCGGGCTGTTCGTATACCTGAATCTGCTGCTGTAGCTTCTCCAACACGCCATCTTCATCGGGATGATATTGCAGATTCAGCCGGTCCCACTCCTCCAGGCATTCGTAATAGTTCTCCTGATTGACAGGCTCTTTCAACCATTCTTCAATCAGGCGCTGCTGCAGGGGCGTAGCCTGCCCGGAAAAGTGTACAAAAAGCAGTTGTTTATGGACGATTGTATTCATTTCAGTCAATGCGTTTATATGGAGTAGACAGCAGGTCGTTGTCTTACCCTACTTCGATAGCCAGCCCGTTATCCAGACAAGCATCCCAACATGGATCACTTTTCTTAACTGGAGCAATGCCCGCTGTATATGCGCTTCGACAGCCTTGAGCGAAATTTGTAGCTCCTCCGCGATTTCCCGCTGTTTTTTGCCCTCGAACCGACTAAGCACAAACACGCGCTGACACTGGGGCGGCAGCAGCTTGATCTCGGTTTCAAGGCGTTGATACAGCTCGGTGCATTGCATTATGCTCTGAGGGTCTTCGGAAAGCACGTCTGTGACCGAATCCAGATCGATGGGTTTGCCTAACTGATTATCCCGGCTAAACTCGTGCTGAAGGTGATTGAACACCCGGTTACGCACCGCCCGGTACAGATACGCCCGGTAGGACGTGGTGATGTGTTCATGGACTTTATTTTTCCAGAACCCCATAAACACATCGGCAACAATATCTTCCGCAACATCGCGGGCATAGGTAAACCGGACCGCCTGATTGCACAAGACTTTATAGTATCGCCGGAATAAAAACTCGTATCCCCGGCGGACATCCAAAGCAAACGCCTGCCTTATCAGGTACTCACTGTTCATCACCGCGCCATCTTCCCGTTGCAGGTAAGGTGTAGTGGAGTCAGTGTGATTGAGGTTGTGATTCGGTTCGGGCATTGCGGCAGGCTGCTGAACTTGTGTGCTGTATCTCGATAGACAGGATATAGTGAAGTTACCCTATGTGTAATCTCAGATTTTTTATAAATTATTAGTGATATTTCCAGGCAGAAGGTATTGATATTTGCTCATCCGCCACACCACTAATTGTCGGGGCAATGTGGCTCAACGTGCCCGCAGTACACTACTCGAAGCCTTTACTATTTGGTTACCACTGTCCTCCACAGGTAAAAAGATTAATTACGGAGACTTGTAGCATTCCTGCGAAGGAGCGGATTGGGAGTTAATGCCTGAATCGGTGCGGAATTGGTGCCCACCAGCCAGCGAGGCTGCCCATTCACCTGAAGTTTCACCAATGATTTCATGTCACCGGACAAATGAACACCACTCTGGTTAGGTGTTAACGGCCGGAATTGGCCCCGCCCGTTGCCCAACAGTAACAACCCGCAGGAGGCATCGTATCGACCTGTTATAAAATCGGGGGAGAACTGGTTGCCAATGGCCAGCACATCCAAATGACCATCTCTGTTCACATCTTCCACGCTAAAATTGGTTAAGGGTGCCAGTTGGGCCATCATTGGCAACGGGCGGGGCACCAATTGTAATGTGCCGTCAGCCGAGACCCCTTTGTTTTCCAGATAGACAGACGCGAATGAGGTGGCCTTTAGCGATGTTTTCAGTTCGTCATCCATAAATAGATCGATAATCCCGGCCTGGGCAAACTGGTGATACGTCAAAACCTTTTTCTTCAACGCAGGCAGACGGCCTACCAACTGATCGCGTCCCCCCAGAGTTACTTCCTGCCCGTTTAGGTAGTAGCTTACAACAGGCTGTACGCCAGTACCGTAGGGCACTGCATACACCGATACGGGCTGCTCTGCACTGGGCTGGAATTTGTTGTTTAGCCCCCCGTTGCCCACTACAAAATCGGCATCCCCATCCCCATCGAAATCACCTGCAGCCACGCAGTTCCACCACCCGCTATCCGCTGATTGATACCAGCGTTTTAACTGACCCTTTTCGTTTTTGAACACGGTGATGGGCATAAACTCGCCGACTACGACCAGATCAGGCCAGGTGTCTTTGTCAATATCTGTCCAGATCCCATCGGTAACCATTCCCACATAGGAAAGCTCCGGCGTTACGGTCTGGGTCGTATTGGTAAATGTGCCTTGTCCATTATTACGAAGCAGAAAACTCTCCGGAGCCTGCGGATAGCCGTTCGGCAAAACCCGACCACCCACAAATAGGTCTACATCGCCATCCCGGTCAAAGTCGGCCGCCCGGGCGCAACTGCCGCTGGCGTATTCTACGGGTACGCTTTCTTTACGCCGACTCAGATTGCCCTTTCCATCATTGATGTACAGCCGATCCTGGTAAGCGGCCGTCAGGGGATTGTACTCATTACCACCACTGACCACAAACAGGTCCAGATCCTTATCGCCATCCGCATCGAACAGTACGCCCCCCTGGTCTTCGAAGCCCGGATCAGGCATCAGACGTTGTGTGAACTGGCCATTCGCCTGCTGAAAAAATAAGCTGCCCGCCGTCCGGGCGGGGCCACCGGCCCAAATGTCCTGACGGCCATCGCCGTTCAAATCGCCGGTTGCCAGATAGGGGCCTCCATGCGAGAATCGGTGGGGTAACAAAGGCTCGTTATTGAAATCTTCATAGTCATTTTCGCTATGGACGAACGACAAGCCCGACTGAACCGCCAGCGTTTGAAACGGAACCGGCTGGTTCGCACGGGCCAATCGACCAAAACTAAAATCTGCTGTTATACCCCTGGCCTGCTGATACACCAGGGTTAAGGTGTGGTTGGCCGGGAGATCCGTCAGCACCTGCCGCTTTCCGTCAGGCCAGATTACCTCCACTGTATCTACCCGAACCGCCTGCCCCAGACCAAAGTGGAGGTTGGGTTCCTGGCTCGACTGAAAACCCCGGTAAGGCGTATACTCGGCGAACTGTTCGAGTTTACCCGTAACCACTCTCACTTTCGTTCCTGTCGACACCCGACCCGTCAGCTTTACCCGCAGGTAATGGTTTTTGTTGTACTGTTCACTCCGATTACGGAATACCGAGGCTGGGGCATTGAGGTTGTTGGTTACCAGGTCCAAATCGCCATCGTTGTCCAGATCGGCGTACACCGCCCCATTCGAGAAACCCCGTTTGTCCAGCCCCCAGGCCCGGCTCTGGTCGGTAAAGGTCAGATCACCCGGTTGCCTGCCTCCATTATTCTGGAAGGCAAAATCAGGTTTGTCAACAGGTTCCAGTTCCTCAACCCGTTTGAGAAGCCGCTCGCGCACCACTTCATAACGGCCATCGGTCATCTGAGATTCGGCGTCCCGGAAGGCCGTGAAGTCGTTGTCGGTAACATCCCGGGGAATACCGTTGGTAATAAAAATATCCTTCCAGCCGTCGTTATCGAGGTCGGCGAACAGGGCCGACCAACTCCAGTCGGTTTTATGAATGCCAGCCAGTTGTCCGATTTCGCTGAAACTACCGTCGCCGTTGTTGAGTTGCAGCATGTTACGGGAATACTGAGGCAGATACCCCTGCCGGAGCGACAGGTTGAATAGATCATTGCTTGTACCCGCTCCCATCAGCTTTTGCCGCCTGTTGTCATCGGGCATCATGTCCACCGTCAGAATATCGGGGTACGAATCGTTATTGAAGTCGGCTACGTCGCAGCCCATCGAGAAGCGAGCCGTATGACGCAGGAAGCGGTGGGCACTTTCGGTAAATTTGCCCTGCTGATTGATATACAGATTATCGTCGTAGGCGAAGTCATTGGCTACGTACATATCCGGCCAGCCGTCCTGATTTATATCACCCATAGCTACGCCTAAGCCAAACCCTTCGGTCGTCACCCCGGCCGGGATAGACACGTCCGAAAAACGTCCATTTCCCTCATTACGGTAAAGCTTGTCACTGCTTGGCGAGGAACCGTCCGTAACTTTGACCTTGGGAAAATTCGGGTTTACTTTTTCGTGATAGTGGGTCAGCAGAAACAAATCCAGATCGCCGTCCTTATCATAATCCAGAAAAGCGGCCTGCGTTGTAAACCCTTTGAAGTCAACGCCATAAGTATGCGCCTTTTCTGAAAAGCGAACAGACCCATCGGGTTGTTTTCCCCCGTTTATAAAGAGTTGATTCGGGGTGTTGTCAAGTCCGGCATGACAGACGTAAATATCCTGCCATCCGTCGGCATTGACGTCGGCCACGGCGACACCGGCGCACCAGTCTTTTGTGGTTAGGCCTGCTGCTTCGGTGATATCGTCGAAGGTGAAGTTTCCCCGGTTGCGGTACATTTTACCCGATACCTGATTGCCCGAAAAGTACAGGTCTGTCAGGCCATCGTTGTCGAAGTCGGCGGCCGCCACGCCCCCGCCCATGTAGAAGTAATCGTACTCAAGGATGTTGTTGGTCGATACCGGCTGCAACCGATTTTCGAACCGGATACCGGTTTGAGAAGCGGGTAAATCGGCGAACAGCGAATTGGATACCTCACCGGAGCGACACGTCAGCAGCAGCACCGCACTACAAATGCAGCCTAAAATAGCCTTGACCACCATAAAGGAATTAAAAAAGTGGCCGAAGCAGACAACCGATTCCGTTGTTAACTTCGGCCACAGCGCATCATTTTAGATTCGTTAATAACCTGGATTCTGCTTCAGTGCTTTGTTGGCATCCAACTCCGATTGCGGCAGGGGAAACAGATTTTGGTGAGCGGGCAAATCGCGGTTGTATTCTTTCCTGACAAAAGCAGCCGCCCGCCCGGTTCGGGTCAGATGATACCAGTGATTGAACTCAGCTACGGTTTCTACCCGACGTTCATGGAAAATATCATCCATCGCTTTCTCCTTCGTGGCAGGAGTAATGGCTGCCAGCCCGGCGCGTGCACGCACTTTATTCAACTGGATGTACGCGTCCGGAATTCGCCCTAACTCAGTCAGTGATTCTGCATAGCTCAACAACACTTCGGAAAAACGGAGTTGGGGGAGGTTCAGCGGACTGTGGTCGTTTTTGTAAGGCCCCACCCAATATTTGGTAAACGCATGGCCACTGGGGGTCAGGGAATCAGCCATAGTGAACCCATAATACTCCTCGCCGGGCGCCAGAATAATGGCTTTACGACGAAGATCGCCCTTCTCAAAGGCAGCGATGACCTGCTTGCTCGGATACTGAACGCCCCAACCCCCAAAAGGTACGTACTTTTCCCCAATGCCTCTCGGAGCCTGCTTAGTCGGAAAATAATGGCCGTTGCGGCTGGGTCCCCAGCCCAATTGTGAATCGCGGTACTGGACTTCAAAAACGGATTCTTCGTTGTTCTCATTTTCCAGCGCAAATACCTTTCGGTAGTCCTTCACTAACGCGTAGGAGCCGATGGCAAACAACGATTCAGCCGCTTTAGCAGCTTCCGACCACTTTTTCTGGTATAGGGCGGTCTCGGCCAGATAACCCAGAGCAGACCCTTTCGTCGCGCGCCCCACATTGGCGGCATCCCATTTGGCGGGCAGCAGCGAAGCCGCATCGGTCAGGTCTTTACTTACCTGATCAAACACCTGCGCCACGGGTGTACGAGGCACGTCGGTAGGCGAAGACGCATTTTGTTCTGTCAGAATAAGGGGAACATCGCCCCAGGCACGCGCCAGCATGTAATACCCGAAGCCCCGGATAAATTTGGCTTCGCCCGTCAGGCGGTTCTTCACCTCCGGCGTTAAGCCAGAAACTGTTTCCAGTTTAGAGAGCACCAGGTTGGCTCGATTCACCGCCAGATAAAGGGTGGTCCACTCGGCATTAAGATACCGGTTGGTAGAAAGAAACTGGAGTTTTTCTAAATTAAAATAATCGGCGTCTTCGTTGGGTCGAACATCGCCCGTAGGCATCCCCGCCAGGGCCTGCCAGGAATCGCCCGAAGCGTCCCACTGCATAGCAAAATAAGCGGCATTGATGCCTGACTGAAATTCAGCCTCCGATTTCCAGTAGTTCGAATCAACAATCTGCCCCTGTGGAGACGAATCGAGGAATGAGTCTTTGCAGGCCCAGACGGTCAGCAACAAGGCCGACACGGTTAAGGCCATGATTAGTTTTAGTTTCATTTGTGTACGTGTTATAGGGTACGTGAACGGTCAGAATTGAAGGTTTAGCCCCACCATAAAAACGCGGGCTACAGGATATTTGCCCACGTCGAAGCCAGTTGTGAGCACATTTTGATTCAGGCTACCGATTTCCGGGTCATAGCCGGAGTAGGTAGTCAGCGTGAACAGGTTCTGAGCGCTCACGTACACACGCACCCGCTCACTACCGATTCGTTTTGCCAGCGTGCCCGGCAGGGTGTACCCCAGTTGAATGTTGCGGCAACGTAAGAAGTCTCCGTTTTCGATATAATACGATGAGAACAGGTTGTTGTTCGTCGACGTTGGGTCGTAGGACACCTTCGGGATCTCGGTGCTGGTGCCCGGCCCGGTCCAGCGGCCCAGTAAATCCTTCGAGACGTTCTGAACACCCGCGCCGTTGAAATTGCGGATGTCATAGAGCTGACGACGGGTAGCGTTGGCAATTTTCTTACCCAACTGACCCTGAAAAAGGGCACTGAAATCGAAGCTCCCATAGGCTACTTTCACTTGCCCACCGACCAGATAGTTCGGTAAACCATTGCCCAGGTTTATCCGGTCTTTAGCGTCTAATTTACCATCATTATTCACATCTGCGAACCGGCGGTCGCCCGGAGCCGCCGTTCCTTTTTGAACGCTGGCTGCTACTTCGGCTTCATTTTGGAAAATACCGGCTGTCTGCAGGCCCCAGAAGTAGGCAATAGACTGGCCCTCTTCGGTACGGGTGCCTGCGTTGTTACCCCCCGCATTGAGTCCATCCGTTTGGTTGATGGGTGCCCCCCCGCCCAGGGAAGTTACTTTATTTTGCAGCGTCGAGAAGTTTACGTCAGCACTCCACTTCCAGAGGCCGGTCGTTTTGCGGTAGCCCAGGGCCAGTTCGATACCTGAATTTTCCATTGAACCCGCGTTACGGGTAATGACGTTTCCCGGTGCTCCCAGCGTGATGGGCACCGGCACGTTAACGAGCATGTCGGTGGTTTTACGCAGAAAGTAATCAGCCGTCAGGCTCACTTTCCCCTGTAAAAATGTAGCATCCAGCCCCAGGTCGGTCTGGGTCGTCGTTTCCCACTTGATGTCCGGGTTGCCCAGATTACTAACCACAATAGCTGGAGCAGCCGCCTGCCCGCCTGTACCCAGGCTATACTCAACATCCTGGGTACTCAGCGTACTCAGGTAGCGGAAGTCCCCAATGTTCTGGTTACCTACCTGCCCATAGCTGGCCCGGAGTTTCAGGTCCGATACCGCAGCCACGTTTTTCATGAACGGTTCCTGGGAAATACGCCAGCCAACCGAAGCCGACGGGAACGTGCCGTAGCGGTTCCTGGGGCCGAATCGGGAGGAACCATCCCGGCGGATGTTAAAAGCCAGCAGGTACTTGTCGTCAAATGCGTAAGTGACCCGGCCGATGTAAGACAAAAGCGAGAACGTACCCAGCGACCCGGATGCCACGCGGGAGGCAGCGGAAGCCGCACTGAGCGCCCGAATGTCATTATTGGGATACGTATTACCGACTCCGCTGAGAAATGAGAAGTCACTGCGGAGCGCATCAATTCCTACCAGGGCTGACACCGCGTGCCGCTTATTGAAGGTGCGGCTGTAAGCGAGGGTATTGATCCAGTTCCAACTGGTAGCTTCCGAACGGCCCTCCCGGCCATCGGTGCGGGTACTGCTGCCGAAGAAATTACCCGGTCCAGACGGATTAAAGAAGGAGCTTTTACCCCCCGTTAAGTCGATACCGATGCTGCTTCGCACCCGTAACCCCTCAATCAGTTCGAGTTCGCCATAAAACGTACCCAACATTCGCAACTCACTACCTGTGGTAAGGTTTGTTTCCTTAGCCCGCCACAAGGGGTTGGTCATCTGGCGGGGATAATACTGTCCGGGCGTAGTCAGTGGATAGTGTGCGTACCCCTGGTAGCCAAAGAGTGTTGGGCTGATACTACCTTCCTGCTCGGCATAGATAGGCTGTAGCGGGTGCATCTGATAGGCGTTCTGAAGCATACCAAAGCTAAAGTCGTCCGTGGAAGCCGACATCTTTTTGTCTTTGGAAATGGTCAGGCTGGAACCGAACCTAAGCCGTTTCGATACGTCGAAGTCGTTGTTGGCCCGGAATGTAAAGCGGTCATAGAACGATCCCACGATTAACCCATCCTGCCGAAAATAACTCCCTGTGACAGCCGTGCGCGATTTTTCGGTACCGCCCGACAGGCTTAGGTTGAGGTTATAGACGGGCGAATTCTGAAAAATAGCATCCTGCCAATCGTAGGAAGGCTGCGATGCGGTGTTGGCCCAGACGGGGTTAGGTACTAATTTAGAATTTTTATAGGCTTCGTTGGCCAGTGTGGCGAATTCGGGACCATTGAGGACATCTATTTTCCGGGATGGACTCTGCACCCCCATATACGCATCTACCTCCACACGGAGTTTGCCGGCTTTACCCCGTTTGGTGGTCACAATAACCACCCCATTCGAAGCCCGCGAGCCATAAATGGCAGCCGAGGCATCTTTGAGGATTTCAATGGATTCGATGTCGTTGGGGTTGATGGCGTTCAGGCCCGATTGAGTCGGGAATCCGTCGATAACATACAACGGCTCGTTGTTGCCGAACGAACCGACCCCCCGAATCCGAACCGACACGCTCCCACCGGGTTCGCCCGAATTCTGGGTCACCTGCACGCCAGCCGCCCGGCCTTGAAGGGCCTGATCAAGCCCCGTCAGGGGCAGGTTCTTAATATCTTCGGCTTTGACCTGGCTAATGGCACCCGTCACGTCCCGTTTTTGCTGTACACCATAGCCAACGACAAGTACCTCGTTCAAGGCTCTCGTATCGGTGGTCAGCGTCAGCTCTACGGTACTACGTGACCCAAGGCTGATCTCCTGGGTGAGGAAGCCAATCGAACTGATCACGAGCGAAACATTCTCATCTGGTACACTCAGGCTAAATCGGCCATTGGCATCCGTAGACGTACCCCGGGTTGTCCCCTTTATCTGCACGTTTGCCCCAGGTATCCCTTGCCCGTTTTCCCCCGACTTGACCATACCCGTAATGGTCCGGTCAATGATGGTCTGAGCTACCGGATACGCGAACGGTGTCAACGCAGGCGTCAGAACTCCCGACTCGACCGGGGTAACCCGGTTCAACACAATTTGCTGGCCTGCCACTTTATAACTAATCTGTAAGGGGTTCAGCAGTCGAGCCAGCACATCATCCAGCGTTTCATTCTGGGCGTTGACTGTTGCCCTGCGACTGGCCTGAATTTGCTCGGGACTATAGAGAAACCGAACATCGGCAGCTTTTTCAAGCGTTGCCAGAATTCGTTTAATCGATTGCTCTTTCAGGTCGAGCGTTACCCGACGCGTTAGCAGTTCCTGGGCTCGGGTGTCATGAGCCCAGGCCATTCCGGTGAAGAGCAAGGCACAACACAATTGTACCGCCGAGATTTTCATGAGTTTCCGGAAAAATTGATTGGTATAAGGGTTTTTCATACCTTTGATTGTTTTTGAATTTTTGGCAAAAACGTCCCCCAGCCAGTAAATAACTGGTGCTTTCAGCGAGGGAATTCGGGTCGGCAGTGCTGGAATCACTGCCGACTTTTTTTTGTAACAATGCTACGCGTGGTGAATCATAGGCAGTGGGATGAGCGTTGGATTTCAGGGTTAGTTAATGCTCTGGCTGGCAACCTTTGGCGTGAATAATGATCTGCGTACCGACCATTTCATGAGTCGCGTCGATTGCCTGACAAACTAAATTGAGCTTTTCATACATCGACTCATCCGTCAGGCGGGCTGTCAACGAACAATTCTTCAGGGTTTCTGCGTCGTAGACGATATCGATTCCATACGCTTTTTCGAGCGCATCGAATACGTGCTGAACCGGTGATTCGGTATACGTAAAGTCGGCTTCTTTAACCTGCGTATTCACCAGCACGGGGGCATCAGCCAGCGACTTTCGGAACACCTCATTTTCGGGTGAGAATATCACCTGTTGATTGGGCGTGAGCAGCACAGATGGGAGCGTAGAAGCGGATGACGATCCCGTTTTCATGACCGCGACGCGCCCCGTTTTGACGACTACCTTAGCCTGGGCGTCATTAGCAAAGGCCCTAACCAAGAAGCTCGTGCCGAGCACGCGAACGGTAATACTGGTCGTATGCACCATAAACGGATGGTCCGGTTGCCGCTTCACATCGAAGAATGCTTCGCCCGTTAACTTCACATCGCGGGTCGACTCAAACCGTGTCGGATACACCAAATGGCTGCCCACGGCCAACGATACGCGGCTACCATCTGGCAGGACGATATCCATCGGACGAGTAGACCGATTCATTACATCGGTTACCTGCTTTCCCGGAGCTATGGCCCCAATTGAACTGCCCTGGGGGTTGAACCAGGACGAATAGTGCCAGACCGCCCAACTTAGGCCAATAATGAGGAGTAAAGAAGCGGCCACTCGCCTGGTAGTGCTAATCCAGTTCCGACCGTAGCTAACTCGAAACGGTGTACGCTCAGCCGAAGCTCGCTCAATCGTTTGTTGTATAGTAGCGGCAACAAACTCATCGGTTGGCTTTTCTTCCCGCACCGCTACCTGTAGCAGGAAATAGCGGGCTTCTTCCATCACCCCTGCCTGGCCCGGATTTTCGGTTAACCAGTTATGCCAGTAGGCATCCAGTTCCGGTGTCGGGTGCTTTACCCAGGCCGTAAAGGACTCATCCAGAATCAGATCCTCAAATTGGTATGGGTTATAGTTTTTCACAGTAAAGTTCAATTGCGTTGGCCTGTCAATAGGGAAGAAAGACGGAACGGATAGAACTACTGGAAAATGTCAATTTTTTTTATGGCGGGTCGTACCAGCCAGTTGGATCAGTAAAAAAGCAGCAGGAGGAAACATAAAATGGCTTTAGGCCAGAGCTTGCGTAATCGTTGTATGGATTCGCGCAGGAGATTATAAACCGATTGGCGGTTCATAGCCATAAGTTCAGCGATTTGGTCGTAATCAAGCTCCTGAAAAAAACGAAGATATATGACCTGCTTCTGCCGCCTGGGCAGGGTATTAATAAGTTGGGTTAACCGAAGGGCGTTTTGTTGCTGATCTTCAGCGGCTTCAAGTGCAGTGTCTACCGCAAGCTCGACCAGGAAGTCTTCGTCAATCTCCGAATGGTCTGTATAGCCTGAAGCCCGGTTACGGGTAACCTCCTGTAGAATACGACGTTGTAGAGACCGTAATAAATAGAAGCGGGGTGAGTCCAGAACGGGTAAGGTTCCCCGACGACGCCAGATTTCCAGGAATACGTCCTGGATACAATCTCTAACCAACTCTTTATCATAGGTCAACTTGGTGCCATAACTATACAACGGCCTGAAATGCCTGTCCATTATTGTGGCAAAGGCTTGTTCATCACCCTGATGAAACTGCTTCCACAGTAACCCTTCGTCAACGGGCAATATGTCAGCCTTTTTTCGCATAGACAGCACAAATAATCTTTTTCCAATCTACGAAATTAAGTACTTTTTCTACATTTTTTAGCACAATGCATTTCCTGCATCCATTCGGGTTTCTTTTAACTACTGGTTTGTTACTGTTGGCGAATTCAACAAATTGCTACCTGTTGGGGTATATATAGCACATCCGAAACTGATTGACCGGCGCCAAACTACCTGAGCATGCGCCAAAAACGACAGGGCTTTGTCGTTAGCCACTTTCTTTTTCCATCGGACCAGCAAGCCCCCGTACTTGTTGAGCCATGAGTTGATTTGCTCACATGTGGTGCCAATTTTACCTCGGTCGGCAGGATTGGTAATGTTTACTAATACACTTCCTTGCTTATGCCCATGAAAATTGCTCTCTGCTTTGTCGTTTACCTGCTGGGAATGGCCCCGACCCTGGCCCAGAAAACGCAACCAATCCATGTTCAAATTGATAACCGGGCGGGCACGTTTCGGCTGCTAGTCGACAACGGGCCGTACTTCATTAAAGGAGCGGGCGGCCGTGATTACTTAGACCGGCTCCGCCAATACGGTGGTAACTCCATTCGGACGGACAGCGACCGTCAGGGGTTAGACAAAGCCCACGCCTTAGGGTTAACGGCGCTGGTGGGCCTGCCCGTGCGGGCCGAGCGCGACGGCATGAACTACGACGATGCGGAAGCCGTCCGCCGACAGCACGAGCAGGTGCTGGCCATCGTCCGGCAAACCAAAGATCACCCAGCGGTATTGATGTGGGCACTGGGGAATGAACTGGACTTCATTCAGGCTAATGTCAAAGACAAATACAACCTAAAAGTCTGGGATGCCGTCGATGCCCTCACGAAGGCGATTCACCAGATCGACCCCAACCATCCCGTTATGACGGTCGTCGGCTCGATTAATAGAGAGAAAATTACCGACCTGCAAACGAAGTGCCCGGATTTAGACCTGTTGGGCATCAATGAGTACGGCGATCTGGACAAGATTCCCGGGTGGCTGCGGCAGTACGGGTGGCAAAAACCCTACGTCGTCACGGAATGGGGTCCAACGGGTTTCTGGCAGGTGCCCAAAACACCGTGGAAAGCGCCCATCGAGGAAACCAGCAGCCAAAAGGCCGATAAGTACCGGGAACGCTACGAGCGTGCCATCCTGACCGACAAAGACCGGTGTCTGGGTTCTTACGTGTTTTTGTGGCGGCAGCATCAGGAACGTACCCACACCTGGTTTGGCATGTTCGACCGCGAAGGCCGCGAAACTGAAGCGGTGGACGTGATGCACTACGAATGGACCGGAACCTGGCCCCCGAACCGGACGCCCCGGCTGGATTCGATCCGAATTGGTCGGCAAACGGCTCATGACGGCGTGTATCTGCAACCAGGCAGGTCGTATGAAGCCCAGGCGTGGGTGAGAGACCCGGACGGCGAACCAGTTCAGTACCGATGGGAGGTGTTGCGCGAGGGCACCCGCTTCCCCTACGGCGGCAACGGCGAGCCGCGCCCCCCCACCGTTCCGGGCATCATGACGGGCGCAGTAACCAGGCAGGTGTCGTTCCAGGCACCCACCGAAGAAGGTCCGTACCGGCTGTTTGTGTACGCCTACGATGGAGCTGGTAACTGGGCCACGGCCAACGTTCCGTTTTATGTCAGGCCGTAATCCGTCAACTCATTCAACCAGCGAGGGGCGGTACACATGGATTTCGCGAAGGCCCGATAACGCCTTCCCCGTCAGCTCGATAAGATGGGTTTTATTCACAATCCCCTGTACGGCGGTAATCGGTGCTGCCCCAGCCGGATGAACCATGTCCTGACACATGGAGACGACGCGCCACCGCAGCCTGTCGCCGGGTTTGAGCCAGGAGTACTGGCTAAAATCGCCCGCGTTTCGTCGGCGAAACCAGGCATCGGCCGCAATGCGTATGCGGCCGGAGGATGAGGTAAACAGGCTGTCGCTACGGCCCGCGCCGTCGTCGCCGGTTTGGGAACCGTGCAGCCGGAACCCAAGTTGCTGCCGGACGGTATCCACCTCGGTTATGCTGAGGGTCCATTCTTCCGCCTGGGGCCGACCGCCTACCTGCACCGTTAGCACCTGACCGATGTTGGCCAGAAAGAAGCCATTCGGCTGGCGGGCTGGGTGGGTAGAATAGTAGCAACCAGACTGGGTCGAAGGCTTTTGGCCATCCACGACTACTGTCGTTGCCCCATCGGGTGAGGCCGAAGGTGCCCAAACCAGATCGATCCGGTTACCCGTCAGGCGCAGGCGCAGGATGTTGTCCCGTACCGTAAAATCCACTCCCGCCCGCAAAACCCGAACAACCGGGGACGGTTCGGCTGTTGGGGGTAAGGCTTCCAGATGGCGCTTGATAATCTCGGCCATCAGGTAGTTGCCGTGGTCGTTCAGATGCACATTATCGGTCAGCAGGGCGGAAGGGGCCAACTGGTTTTGCTTCAGGTACGCCTTCCACCCGGCACGCACATCGATCAGGGCTAAGCCGTACCTGGCGCACAAAGCGGGTAACGTAATTTGAGCGTGGCGGTCGTGCCACGACTCGTTTTGGCCAATCCCGACGTGGTCGGTTTGAAGCGCGAGGTCGGCGGTGGTCCGGCTACGGATGATTTGGATGATTCGCTCGTAGTCGCGCTCATTGCCGTAATCGTGCAGGAGAATCAAATCGGGATAAAACGGCACCACATCGTTGTCGACCGTGAGTTTCAGCCGTTCGGTGCTGAACCCCCCAATTGCCCGGTTGACCATGACAATACGAATTTGGGGATACCGATTCATCAAATACCGCCGGACGTCGTTCCACCAATTCTGCGCACTGATGGACTGGCCGTATACCATAATACGCACCTCTTGGGGTAACCCCACGCGGGAGGGAGTATTCAGTAAATGAGCCGTGTGCGAGACGAAGGGGGCAAATTGAGCCGTATTGATTAGGCCCGAAACAGGGAAGTACGGCTGGCCAATCGTGTCAAAGGCTAGCAGCAAAGCCACGGCAAGAGGGAAGGTCAGGCGCATAAAAGCGAGGCCATTACGGGCATGCGGCTGGTCGAACCAGAAGGCTGACAAACCACGCCAGACGAATGAGCCACTCAGTGAGAGATGAGGTAAACTCATGGTAAAGGATTCACAAACCGATTTTCTATTGATAGGGGTCTCACGAAATGGAGTGTAATATAAAAAAGGTATTGAGCGTATAAAAACTCAGCCAACACTTTATGTGTAATCATTCACAGAGTGTTGACTTACTGTACTGCTTTAATCACTCGGTATTTCCGGTACGATTTCTCGATGATCCGTCCTGAAACCGACCGATTTTGCGGGCACCATCGGGTGATTTTAGGACGATACACGGACGATACATCTCGAAATCATTGGGATGTTTATTTGGACGATTTTAGCATAGTTAATTCTAAGTACAAACCGTTCGTTTATAATAGGTTAAAAACTCAATTAACCGCATTCGCTATCGCTTATCGGTAAACATAAGCTTCTTTTGTAACATTATGCATATAGTCCCGCCTGGAAAAGAAGTTTGGTAGTAACGTAGTCGTCAAAGCCACTTTTTCAACCGGTGATCAGGTCTACGTCAACTCGTCTCATTCCAAAAACCTGTCTTCTACCTAGCTAATATGAACAACTTAACCCGCTTTCCACGTCAACGGTTGATTCTTCCGTTGACCACTGTTGGCCTGATTACCTGGGTCGCTCTCACCAGCTTCATGGATGACCCATTCAGTCGGCGCATCAAGCAGCTTGCGCCCCAAAAAGCCGCCGACATGGCCCGCGCCGTCGAAGCCCTCGTAAAACCCCGGCTCGAAGAGGGCCTGACGCTCAGCTTATGGGGCGTTGACTCGCTCGTCTACGACCCGATTGCCATCGACATGGACGACAACGGGCGGCTGTACTACACCCGCACGAACCGCCAGAAAAATTCGGAGTTCGACATCCGGGGACATCCCGATTGGGAAATTGAATCGAACCGGCTGCAGACCGTCGAGGACAAACGCGCGTTTCTGCATCGGGTCCTGTCGCCCGCCAACAGCCAGAAGAATACATGGCTGAAGGACGTCAATGGCGACAATTCGCACGACTGGCGCGATATGACCGTCGAAAAGGAACAACTATTTCGACTCGAAGACACCAACGGCGACGGCGTAGCCGACCGGTCGACATTGGTCATTGAGGACTTCCACGACGAAACCACCGACATCATGGGTGGGGTGCTGGCCGATGGAAACGACCTGTACGTAGCCGTGGCCCCTGACCTCTGGCGACTGCGGGACAAGAACGGCGACGGCATTGCCGACGAGAAAAAGTCGCTTTCCCACGGCTACGGGGTTCACATCGGCTTCAGTGGTCACAACCTGTCGGGCGTGGAGATGGGGCCGGATGGACGCATCTACTGGCAGATGGGTGACATCGGCTTCAACGGCACCGGCTCCGACGGACGCCAATGGGCGCACCCCAATAGTGGCGTTGTGGTACGGGCCAACCCTGACGGCAGCGACTTCGAGGTCTTTGCTTACGGGGTTCGCAACACGCACGAGTTTGTCTTTGACCAGTACGGCAACCTCATCAGCGAAGACAACGACGGCGACCACCCCGGTGAGAAAGAGCGGTTAGTATATATTGTCGATGGCTCCGATACGGGCTGGCGCAGTAACTGGCAATATGGCAAATACCGTGACCCGCTCAATAACACTTACAAAGTGTGGATGGATGAGCAGATGCACAAGCCGCATTTTGCGGGGCAGGCGGCTTACTTTCTGCCCCCGCTCGCCAACTACGTCAGCGGCCCGACGGGAATGCTTTACAACCCCGGCACGGCCCTGGGCCCCAAATACAAAGATCACTTCTTCGTGGCCGAGTTTGTGGGCAGTCCGGCCGCGTCAGGTATTCATGCTTTTACCCTGAAGCCCAAAGGAGCCTCGTTTGAGCTGAATAGGACAAAGAAAATTCTGGGTAACGTGCTGGCGACAGGCCTGGACTTCGGGCCCGATGGGGCCATCTACGTAGCGGACTGGGTGAACGGCTGGGGCACCAAAAACTACGGCCGCATCTGGAAACTCGATGATAAAGACGGGGCCAACAGCGCTGAACGGGCACTCACCAAAAAGCTGCTGGCCGAGGACTTTAGTAAACTACCGGTTGCGACCCTGGGCGGGCACCTGAAAAACGAGGACATGCGCGTACGGCAGAAGGCCCAGTTTGAACTGGCCAAACGGGGTGACGCGGGCGTTGCGGTGTTTGGGCAACTGCTCAAACAGACCGACAGCCAATTGGCGCGGGTACACAGCATCTGGGGCCTGAGCCAGTTGGCCCGTAAAGACGCCCGCTACGCCGGGCAGCTTACCCCTTACCTGACCGACCCCGACCCCGAAATTCGGGCGCAGGTCGCCCGCTGGCTGGGCGATATGCGCTACAAAGCGGCCGGTCCGGCCCTGGTGTCGCTCTTAAAAGATACCAACGCCCGCACCCGGTTCTTTGCCGCCGAAGCACTCGGACGTCTCGCCTACGGGCCTGCCGTCCAATCACTCATTGCGCTGCTCGAAGCCAACAACGACGAGGATACGTACCTCCGCCACGCCGGTAGCCTGGCACTGGCCCGGATCGGCAACGCGGATGCGCTCGTTGCGCTGGTTAACCACCCCTCGAAGGCGGTGCGGACGGCCGCGGTGGTGGCCCTGCGTCGGATGAGTAACCCCGGCATTGCCCGGTTCCTGACCGATGCGGACGAGTTTATTGTGACCGAAGCGGCCCGCGGCATCAACGACGACGGATCGATTCTGGCGGCACTGCCCGCGTTGGGCCGGGTATTGACCAGCACGACGTTTACGAACGAAGCCCTGATTCGGCGGGCCATCAACGCGAACCTGCGCATGGGCACGCCCGAAGCCATGCAGCAACTCATCCGCTACGCGGGCACGGAGGGAAAACCCGTGGCGATGCGGGCCGAGGCTATAGAAACCCTTAGCACGTGGGCTAAACCGTCGCTGCTCGACCGGGTCGATGGGCGCTACCGGGGTTCAATGGCGCGTGACCTCGCTGTGGTGAAAGCCAGGACCGGGCCGCTCTATGCATCGCTGGCGACGAACGGGGATGCCAAACTGCGTCGATCGGCCATTCGCTCCATCAGCCGCCTGTCGTTGAACAGCGCGGGGCCGGTCCTGCTCGAGCGCATCCGGACCGACGCCGACGCCGAGATCCGGGTGGAGGCCCTGCAGGCGCTGGCCGCCATGAACGACCGGCAATTGACGCCCGCCGTTCAGACCGCGCTGGCGGGTAGCGACCCTAAATTGCGGGTAGCGGCCATCGAACTGCTGGGTAAAACCAGCCTGCCTAAACCACAAATCGTGACGAAGCTAAGTGAGGTGCTGAACGGCACGAACAACGGGGAGAAAAAGGCGGCCCTGCTGACGCTCGGCAAACTGCCTGTGGCTACGACCAAATCCGTATTTGAGCGGCTGCTGAGTGACTTATCGGCGGGTAAAGTTCCGACCGAAATCGGACTGGAGGTGGATGAAGCCATTACCGAAAGCGGGGCGCCCGACCTGATTGGTCGCTACAAACAAACGCTGGCCAGCCAATCGCCCGACGCCCTGCTGGCCTCCTATCAAGCCAGTCTGTACGGCGGGAATGCCGAGCGCGGCCGGACGATCTTCTTCGGTCACGAAACGGCGCAGTGCATCCGCTGCCACGCCTACGACGACCTGGGCGGCAACGCTGGCCCACGGCTCAACGGGGTCTCGAGCCGGCTGGGGCGGAACCAATTGCTTGAAGCGGTCATCAACCCCAGTGCTCGGCTGGCCCCTGGCTTCGGCACGGCGACTTTGGAGATGAAAGACGGCAAAACGCTGAGCGGCATCGTGCAGCGCGATACGGCCACCGACCTGGTGGTAAAAATCGGCAATGACCCTGACCGGACCATTCCGAAAGACCAGATTGTGAAGACCACGTACGCACCGTCGAGTATGCCCGACATGAAGTACCTGCTCACCAAACGCGAAATCCGTGACCTGGTGAGTTTTCTAGCGACGCTGAAGGAATAGCGCAGGAGATGACTACAAGGGCCACTCCGTGATGGGCGGTATGGCCCTTTTTTTAATCGATCTTACCAGGTAACGTTCATCAGTTGGTCGTCGCTTCTGTCTTGTCCTAATTGTATTCGGAGGTTTTCGTGAACGATTTTAATTTATGCTTGTAACTCACGCAAATCATTCATTAACAGTCAGTTAAATCTCTAACAAGTACAATTAATTGCCATTTATCTGGACGGTTTTTGAGTAGGAGAGGAGTATCGTTTGATTACATCCGTTTTTATAACGGTCAAGTATAACCCCTAGCATACGATTCAATCAGTATGCTAAAAACTGCCTGTTCAACGAGCCGATCCGTAGTCATAACGACTTTTGCAACCGCGGCCGCTCCGACACGGTCCGCCGTTGCGGTACCGGGATTGTAGCCACTAATCTTAGGTAAAGGGAATAAAGTAATAATTAGCCTACAACCTAATGAACTAAGTCGTGCTTTTCATCAAACGGATAAACAGCTAACCAATCCAATAAAGATTGATTAAACCGAGTGGATTCCTCATACTGGGGCGTATGCCCACTCCGCTCAAAAATAGCGATGCTTAGGTTATTGAATCTGCTCTTCGCTTGCTCCCACAGAAAGGGCAAGCCCGTTAAATAGTCGTACCTGCCAAGGGCTAGTAGAATTGGCTGAGTCAATTGAGCTAAGCCCGCAAATATGTCAATGTCCCGAAAAAGCACCCCCCACATCGGGTCAATAATGGCCATATTAGTGGTTACCCCTTCCCAAAGAAAACCAGCATCAAAGTCATAATCATACCAGCCTAAGGGCCCTGTACAAAGGCATAGATTTATAAAACGACGATCCGGCTGATCCGCATTCAGGCCAGCTAAAGCCGCTAAACGCTGCTGTAAAGCGGCTTTACGGGCGGGGGTAGCATCCTGCTCAAAAAAATCAAATCGGGCTTGGGTAGTGCTAGTACTAAAGTCAGGGCTAGCCCCAATCAGTAGCAGATGCGATACGTACTGGGGATAGCGCTTGGTATACTCAAGGGCTAGAAAGGCATGCCCAGAATGGCCGGCCAGTATAAACCGCTTAAGGCCCAGTGTTTGTCTGACCAGCTCCATATCTTCTAGCAATACGTCCATGCTGACAGGGTCCGTATCGGGTTGAGGGTTAGCTCGGTGAGCAAAGCCACGATGGTCGATAAAGATCAGTTGAAGACGTTGACGGATATCGCCCATAAAAGTGCGTGGATAATAAACAGCACTGCCAATGACAAGCATGGGCAGACCTTCCCCTTCAATGGTGTAGGCCAAGTGAAAGCTTTCACGGACAACAATTCCTGATTGAGTCATCTGATTGACGATTTAATACCAGTACCTAAAACAAAGCAAATCTGCTTTCTGAATGAATAACAACTTGCATGAGCCGTTCGATTAGTGCTATAAAACGGCAAAAGGAAGAGGCGAAGAGATAGTAGTTTAAGGGCATCGGGGATCGTAACCACTCACTTTATGTAAAAGAGTAAATTAAGCACAGAATTCTTTCAGTAAATAAGTGTTTTCTTCTTTAGGTTCTAATCCGTTCATCGAGTTAAACTGCTGGCATTGGTTCAGTAGCGACTATAAATTGATAGGCCTGTTGTTTAACTTCTTGGGGACAACACGTCGCCAAATAACGACCGACAATCCAATCTCGAAGTTGACAAAATCGCTTCCATTCCCTTAACTCAATTAACTCGGCTTGGAATGCGTTTCGGTATAATCGTTTGAAACGGTCATACGCTTCCTGCCCAAAACAATCCAGTACGTCCCAGGATAAACTGGTGGCATCCATAATTGAATGCGATTGAATGGCTTCTTCAAAATCGATGAGTTTAACCGATTTTCCATCATAAAGCAGATTACCGAAATGTAAATCCCCGTGCACATAAGATATCGGATAGCTCTCGTAGTTCGCCCATTTACTCACAATAGCTACCATCTCGTCCAACAGCCATGGACTCACTTGGGCTACCTGGCCTTTTTTACAGTATAAATTCAATAAATGCTGCCATGAGCAGACTTGAAATTCTTGTCCAGCTATGCTCTTTAAGGTGCGAAGCAGGTTGATAAGACTGGCTAAGAAGGGTTGAATCTGTTGGTCTTTTGGCCTTAAAGTGATCATGGCTTCTATAGTAAACTGTTTATTGACCTGATCAACCACCAAAAGAGGGGGGACAAGATTAAAACTGGTAAGCAACTGGTAAGATGTTAGCTCACGCTGGAATACGTCGGTATGCTCAAAGGTCCACCAACTATAATCGCTGACTATTTTCTTGATATAGGCTTGGTTACCATTTTTTAGTTCAACTAAGCTTACCTGCTGCTGAAACGATTTTACTTCTTTACTGGTAGGCTGCTCCATATTTCTATGCATTAAGATGCTGGGTAAAACAACGCACCGTTGGGTCGGGCAGGCCATCGGCCTAAGTCAGATGTTTAAACGGCAGGCTACTATCCAACGCCAGTGTACTGGTACAAACCAAGCCACTCAGCAGCAACGAGGCTAGGTAAAGCGGACGAGAAACAGCTTGTAACATAAACATGTCAGGAGACCGGTTTACATAATCCGGCTACATATAGAAAGTTAGCCGAAAAAGTAAGACACAGCCTACGAGAACCAAAAAAGAAGATTACCAACCGGTTCAAATACCGTATGAGCCGTAGTAAAGCACCGCATGAGTCGTCAACGAAGTCGAGAAATGTGGAAATTCTCACCGTACAATAAATCGCGATATAAAGCCAATGGCTTATTCAGGGTTTAGATGCAGAACGGCAGGACCCGCAATGGCGGACCTGCCCGTTCGGGCAAAAATAAAAATAGGAGGCAAATTGTAAAATGAGAACAATGTGCGCCTGAAAACTCGCCTTGTATACGTACGATTCATGTCCCAGTTTTCACCCTTCCACCGGTTCATTCCGACGCCTTGTGCGCTTTTTTTTTTGTAGGATTCAGCCATCACCCAAGTTTGTATTGGCAATACAGCCAAACGGGGACGCCGAAAACCTAATAGAGTAGGCAAAGCAAATCACAAATTAATTAAGTTAAAGCCATGAAAAAGAAAGTTGCAAAAATCACACTAAAAACCGACAAGATCATTTCACTTTCAAAGAGCCAAAGCCAGTCGGTAGAAGGGGGCATGTTGCTAAGTTACCATTGCTCACGAAATATTTGTTAGTTATCTGGTCGTAAAGTCGGCATTAGATCAAAAAGAAAACCGCCGAAAATCGCTGATTGAGTACTGGGCATTCAAACCATTCATAAAACAACAATCATGAAAAAGCAGCAAACAAAGATCACTCTGAAAACTGACAAGGTCGTCTCATTGTTGAAGGTTCAAGCCCAGAATATTGCAGGCGGCCTGAAAAGAAGCCGTACTTGCTATGTTTTTAACTGATCGGCCAAGACGGCTCGATTAAACCGAAAAGGTAATGCCGAAAACTAATAGAGTAGGCAAAACAAGTCACAATTAATTAAGTCAAAATCATGAAAAAGAAAGTTGTAAAAATTGCATTGAAGACCGATAAAGTTGTGTCGTTATCGAAGAGCCAAACGCGCCATATTGTAGGAGGGCTTATAGCAAGTCGGCATTTCTGCGATCCCAATAAGCACAACTAACATGAAAAAGCAAGGGGTAAAAATTACGCTCAAGACCGACAAAGTTGTGTCAATGTCAAAGAGCCAGGCGCAACACGTAGTGGGCGGTGGCAAAAATACGAATGCTTCTTATACGCGTGAGTGCTAAAATAAACTGCTGATAAGCACGAAGGAGTTTTATTACGTTCAAACTCCTTCGTGTATTCCAGCCAGTAGTTTCAGTACCGATCAACATTCCTGCTCTTTACCTCCATGAAAACGACTGCTTTTGACACGGCTTTTGTCCGGATTCCGGCTGCCGGGTTTTCCGCCATTGACAAGCTCGATTGGACTAAATTAAGTGAGCAACTCCAACATCCGGCCTTTTTAGAAGCACTTTACATTGCTTCACCTGCACTGTACGAAGAAGCCATCAAGCTCGATTTTAGTCGTCATCCCGCTGAAAAAACACGGCGCCTCCTTTATCCACTCATTAAGTATTTATCCCGGTATGCCACGCGCTGCACACCCTTCGGTCTGTTCGGCGGTTTTGCTACAGTGCCGCTCGATACAGGCAAAACCAACCTGCGTATAGAGAACACCGGTAGTTTAAAACGAGTCGTTCGACTCGATATGAATTACCTCTGTGCGCTGGCGCAGGATTTGGAAAAGCACGATGACGTAAAACCGTATCTGAGGTTTTTCCCGAATTCGAGTCTGTACGAAGTGAACAACCAATACCGCTACGTGGTCTACCGCTACGGCGAGCAGGGTCAGCGAATGCACCACCTGAGTAGTGCTGACAAGAGTACTTACTTAACCGATGTTCTCCAAAGAGCGCAGTTAGGCCGATCCGTAAGCGACTTGACCAACGCTTTGGTATCCGACGAGATTAGCCCCGAAGCCGCCCAAGACTTTGTCCAGTCGGTCATTGACGCCCAGTTGCTGGTTAGTGAACTGGAACCGTCGCTGACTGGTGCCGATTTTTTAGTACAATTATTGACCACTCTGCAAACGATTGGTGGCCAACACCCTTCTGCCGGGCTGGAACGTATTGTGGCTTTATTGCAGGAGGTTCTCACCGATCTGAAGACCATTGAAAACCAGGAGCAACAACCCGCTACCGACGCGCTGAGCGAGGTAGCAAAGAAATTGAGCCAACTGAGTACACCATTCGACCGTAGAGTGCTGTTTCAGATCGACACGTATCTCCCCACGCTCTCCGGCCAGCTAAACCGGGGACTCATTAATAAATTAGTTGCCAAGATTCCAACGCTCCTTAAACTGACCCCTCACAGTGAGGGAGCGTTGGATGATTTTCGGCGCCGGTTTACCGACAAATACGAGGATGAAGAAATCCCGCTCGTTGTGGCACTGGATCCGGAAATGGGCATTGGCTTTCCCGCCGGAGGTGTTCAATTAGATGTCTCCCCACTGCTGGATGGCGTCGTACCGGGCAAGGCTGCGAATGCTAAACGTAGCTGGACGGTTCTGCCGGAGCAGGCGTATTTATTTCAGAAAGTGGCCGAAGCCCAACTCCACCGTACGTACCAAATTACGATTGCCGAGGATGAACTCGCGGCCTTACCGACCGAAAATACCACCCCGCTGCCCCCAACTAATGCCGCTATGTTTTCGGTGATTCGCGAAAACGGCCGGGAGGTTTTCGTGCTGGATAGTTTTGGTGGAAGCACAGGGACCATGCTCCTAGGCCGCTTCGGTCACACCGATCCAACTGTGATGAATCTGTTGCACCAGATTAGCGACGCCGAAGACCAGATCTGGCCCGATGTTGTTTTTGCCGATATCGTTCACCTGCCCGAAGCCCGCACTGGTAATATCATCATCCGGCCTCAGTTAAAAACCTATCAGATTCCTTACCTTGGAAAAGCATCGGTTGACCGCGAGCATCAACTTTCGGTAACCGATTTAATGATCCGCATTCGCAACGATCAAGTGATACTCCGGTCGCGCTCACTCAATAAAATTATTGTGCCCCGGCTGGCCAACGCCCACAATTATTCAAATTTCGATTCTTTAGACATCTACCATTTTCTCTGTGCCTTGCAGGATCAGTCCGTTCGTCCGTTCCTGGGCGCAGGAATAAGTGGAGCGGCTTCGATGTTTGTTTTTGTGCCGCGTATTGTGCTCGACAATTTGATTTTATCGGAGGCTCGCTGGAACTGTCAGGCGCAGCACGTGAAACCATTGGTAAGGGCGTTGAAACAACTGGACTGGCCGATGCTACGGCGTGAAATTGACGGTTGGCGAGAGCAATACAGGATACCCCGTTACGTACGCCTGATCGATTACGACAACGAACTGTACATCGACCTGGAAAACCAGTGGCTGGCCGAAACGTTTGTTAACGAAATCAAATCTAGGGCCACGTTCACCCTTAAAGAATTCCTGTTTCGGGCTGATAACGCCGTTGTGCAGTCGGCAGGAGGCTGGCATACGAATCAGTTTGTGGTGGCCTTTAAAAATGAGTCGGAATCGGTCTATGCGCAATTCCAGCCATCTACCGAAAAGCCTGCTCCACCGGTCATCCGTAAGTTTTTCGCTGGTTCGGACTGGCTTTATTACAAAATTTATACCGGCAGCAAAATCGCCGATAGTCTGCTGACGGACGTCCTGTATCCGCTGGCCCGACGGTTTGCCGAGCAGGGTTGGACTGATCGGTTTTTCTTTATTCGCTACGGCGATCCGGACGGTCACATTCGCATTCGTTTCCACCTACAGCACCCGTCTTTTCTGGGTGCTGTGGTTCAAGAAATACACGATAACCTGGTGCCGTATCTGGAAAATAAAAGTGTTACGGCGGTGATGAACGACACCTATAACCGGGAATTAGAACGCTACGGCGCGAACTCGATTGATGCTTTAGAAAACTATTTTCATCTTGACAGCCAGGTAATTCTGCAATTTCTGAGTAGGATTGAAGGCGTGGAAGGCGAAGAATGCCGCTGGCGGTTCGGCATGAAACTAACCGATACGTTACTAACCGACTTTGGTCTTGACCTGAAACAGAAAGTGGAGTTCACCGAACGCATGGCTACCAGCTTTGGCAAGGAATTCGGTTATAATCAAACGCTCAAAAAGCAGTTGGACACGCGCTATAAGGCCATCGAAACGGCTATCGACGAACTACTGGCCGAAACCAATGACGAACACCAATTCTTCTACGAACTGAATCAACAGCGGCACGTAGCCTTACAGCCATTCGTGAATCTGTTTACTCATCTGGCCGAGCGGGGTGAGTTGAGGGTATCGCTGCATTCGCTGCTGGGCAGCCTGATTCACATGACCACCAATCGGTTATTCCGCAGTCGGCAACGGTTTGTAGAGTACTCCATTTATTACCACTTGCACAAACAGTACCGGATCACCTACGGCCGGACGGTATTGGCCCGTACTAAATCAACGCCCGAATTAATCGCCTGTTAATCCCAAAACCCATGAAAAACGTCCTGAAAACGGTGCTGGGTAGAAAGGGGAGTCCCTACGCGATGGTAGACCGGTTTCCGTATATCGACCAGGGGGGCGGCATGGATTGCGGTCCGACTTGTCTGGCCATGATTTTCAAGCATTACGGGGCGCAGGATATTCGCCATTTGCTGACTAAACTGAGCGAAGTAACGAGGGAGGGTACCAGTCTCTACGATTTGATGGAGGTGGCCGAGAGTTTCGGCTTCAGGGCCGAAGGCTACGAACTGGATTATCCGTATTTGCAACAGATTCAGTTGCCCTGCATCGCCCACTATGAAGGCCAGCATTTTGTGGTTGTCTACGAAGCCACCGATACGCACGTGCGGGTAGCTGACCCGGCTTTTGGCAAAACGCGCTATACCAAAGACGAGTTTTGCAACAAGTGGAGCGGCATCGTGCTGGAAGTGAAGCCAACCGAACAATTCCACCAACGCACCGAATTGCAGGAAGCCGCCCGGCAACACAAACAGCAAAAAGCATCGGTTTTCCGGCAGTTATATCTGCCCATTTTGAAAGAAGGCAAGCGGCCGCTGCTGGAAGTTTTTTTGTTTTCGCTGGTGCTGGAACTGGTTGGGCTGGTGCTGCCGCTGTTCACGCAGACCATGCTCGATAACGTGCTCATCAATCAGAACCGGAAACTACTGGTCGGGATTCTGGCGGGGCTGCTGCTGGTTTTTGTGGTGCAGGTGGTGCTGACATACGCCCGTTCAATGCTGATGATGCATTACCGCTTCCGCTTCGAGACGGAGTTCATGGGTATGTTTTTCGAGCGGCTAATTTCCTTGAAACAAACCTACTACGATAACCGCAAGCGGGAGGAATTTATGGCCCGGTTTCAGGAAGGTATAGGCATTCGTCAACTGACCAATCCCATTCTCATTCAGCAGTTTCTGGACGTGGTGTTCATGCTGATCTACTTCCCGATTCTGTTCAGCTTCAACGTTCAGTTGGGCACAATTGCCCTGAGTTGTTTTTTGGCCTACGCCCTGACGACGGTCTACTTTATTCCAATCGTGAAGAATCTGCGCCAGAAAGTGTATCACAAGAATCAGGCCTCGATGGGTAGTTTTCTGGATACGCTGCTGGGGATTAAAACCGTCAAATTACTGTCGATTGAACGCTATAAACTCGTTCGCTGGAAGCAACTCCACCGCGAATCCATCAACTCCGTCATGTCCGATGAGCAGAAGCAGATTCTGATCAATTCGATGCAGCGGCTTATTTTCATCTTCAGTCAGATTGCCGTCTATTGGGTGGGTGCTTATCAGATTTTCATTGGCCAGTTGAGCATCGGGCAATACATGGCATTTACGGCCATTTTCATGATCCTGATGAATTCAGTGAACAGTGTCAGTATGCTCTGGATGATGGTGGCCCAACTCAGTGTCAGCTTTGATAAAGTGAATGAGATTTTTCTGGAAAACCCTGAAAAGGCGGACGTTCAGGGGCAAGTGTCCCATTTTTCTGGCGGTGCGATTCGGTTCGCCAACGTTTCCTTTCGGTATCAGCAGAAGGAGTCAAAATACGTACTGAAGAATCTAAACTGCGAGATCCGGCCCGGCGAACGGATCGGCATTGTTGGGCGAAACGGGACGGGAAAATCGACGTTCGTCAAATTACTGATGAACCTGTATCCTGACTACGAAGGTCAGATTTTCTGCGACGATACCGAGCTGCGCGACATCCATCCCAAAATGCTGCGCAAACACGTTCATCTGTTTCCGCAGGATACGTACATCTTCAATGATACGATCAAAGAAAATATCCGCTGTGCCAACCTGTCGGCCTCAACGGAACGCATTGCCGAAGCCGCCCAACTCGCCGATTTGCATCAATTCGTTAAATCAAACCATTTGGGCTACAATCACATGGTGGGCAGTTTCGGCAGCAGCCTATCCGGCGGACAGGTGCTGAAAATCGGCTTTGCCCGGCTGTTCGTGGCCGATCAGCCCGATATTATCATCCTGGACGAAGCCAGTAGTGCGCTCGACGTAGAAACCGAACGCCGGATACTGGATAATGTCTACGAACGCTTCAGAGGCAAAACGATCATCTCCATTGCGCACCGGCTGCACACCCTCAAAAACGTAGACCGGATTCTGGTTTTCGACGGCGGCACGATTGCCGAAGAGGGCAATCATGGAGAACTGATCGACAAACAGGGCATTTACTACGATTTCATTAAAACCTACATTGACTACTTATCCGATGAACGCGCTGTTGGCTGAACTGGACGAAAAACAGTACGAGGATCTATACCACGTAGATGATGCGCCCCTGGCCGATGTACGGCAGCGGGTATTGAGCCAGCTGGGCTGGTGGGCCGTCGTCCTGGTGATGATCGGAGCCGGTCTGGGATTGACAATCAAGTTTCCCGATATGATTCAGGTGCCCTTTGTGGTGAAATCGGAAGTGGCCGAAGCGATGTACCGCTTTCCTTCGACGATGTACGTCGAACAAACATTGGTTAAGGTCGGACAGCCTGTAGTGGCCGGAACGCCCCTGCTGGAGGTAAGTTCCCCCGAAGTAGCCGCGCTGGTCGATGAGTTTTCGGTAGCCCGCACCAAGCTGAATCAATACCAGCAGTTTAGAACGGCGTCAACCGGCAACGAACGTCAGATGCTCGAACTGAACCGGGCACAAATTCAGGAAGATATTCGCCTGAACCAAACGCAGGTTGATGTGCTGCAAAAAAAGTGGGCCTCAGAATCGGTTAAACTTCATTACGAGGTTAATGAAGCGCAGCGCTTGTTTCGGATGAATCAGGAATTCTACCGCCAGGGCGATATCAGCCGTAACGACCTGAATGGGTTTGAAGCCGCCCAGTTGCGAATGGAATACGCCAACCAGTCAGCTACCCAGAATTTCCGACAGGACGAGCGTTCACTCCACCAGCAAATTGCTTCGAAAAAATTGGAGATCAGCAGTATAAATCAGCAACTCAGCAAAAAGAGTACGGACTTTCAGGCGGAAGGGGCATTGCTTCGAAGCTCGCTGGAAGCCATTCGGAAACGGATTGAAGGCCGGTTTGGCCTATTTTCGGTAACGGTAGACAATCACTTGATTCTGAAAGCCGGGCGGGCCGGAACAGTTTCGTTCGTTTTTGATGGGGAGAAAGAGGCCGCGTCGGGCGCTACCATCCTCAAGATGATTTACAAACAAGCTCCGCTGTATGCGTACACCCAGGTGAATTCCTCGCGGATTGGTCAGCTTAAAACCGGGCAGGCGGTGGTGCTGAAGTTAGACGCGTACCCGGTCTACGAATGGGGTATCGTGCGGGGTGCGGTTAGTCAGGTTTCGCTGACGCCCGACGAGAAAGGGCTGTTTACGATTAAGATTCAATTGACGGATTACCAACGGCTGGCCCGTCGGGTTCGGATCGGGATGCAGGGTAGTGGCAACATCATCTTTGCCGACCGAACGCTGGCTGACTACGTCTCCCGCAAATTCCGCAGGGTAACCGCTGAACTAACGCAGTAAAAAGTGGTCTACAACCAGATTCTTCCATCACTTACCGAAATGACCATGAACAACGTTTTAATCGATAGTCAAACCAGCGTTGAAACCTTACTGCACCGGATATACGAGCACATAACCGAACAGCCCGTTACGGAGGTGGTTTCGCTAATGGGCGGTCAGACGGGGTACGCGCTATTCGAAAGTTATTACCACCGACAATTTGGGATTATTGACACTAACCGAGTATGGGAACGGCTGGGGTCCGGTATTGACGCCATTGGCACCGGCAAAGTAGACCACACCTTTGCGGGAGGTATCGCCGGTATTGCCTGGGGCTTTCTGCACTTAGCCAACAACGGTTTCCTGCATGACAGCACGGACGATCCGCAGGAGATTATTGCCGCGCTCGATGAACCCCTGTTCCTGTTGTCAATGGAGGATCTGAGTACAGGCAATTTTGACTATTTGCACGGTGGATTGGGGGCCTGTCTTTACTTTCTGGAACGTCGGCCTACCCCCGAAATAGACGCTTATCTCACGCAAATAATCGCTCAGTTAGCAACGATAGCGGTTGAGAAAAATAACGGCGAGGTAACGTGGCTGTTCCCAAACTTCGGTGAACGCAAGCCGGAAGACCCCGCTGACTATAACCTTAGTCTTTCGCACGGTACAGCCAGTATTGTCGCCATTCTGTGTCTATTATACAAACGGGGATACGCAAAGGCCCAATGCGTCCGGTTGATTGAGGGAGCGTTGCGCTGGATGTGGAATAGTCGTAACAAGGAGGGCATCGCGGTATTTCCGAATCGAGTAACTGATGAGTCTCAGGACGAATATAGCCGTCTAGCGTGGTGCTACGGCGATTTAGGGATCGCCAACACGTACTGGCGGGCGGGAGAGATACTACGCAGTGACCGATGGAGGCAGATTGCGGAGTACACAATAGTAAAAGCGGCTCCCCGTCGGAGTCGAATGGAAACCCTCATTTCAGACGCAGGACTATGTCATGGCTCGGCCGGGGCTGCCTATTTGTTTTCCCAATTTGCCAACCGCTATCAGGCTTCCATTTTGGAACAGGCTTCCCATCAATGGTTAGGAGATACTGTCAGCAGAGTATGGCCCCAAGAAGAAAAGGACGTTTCTATTCACCTTGATAGTTCTGAGACACACCGTTCCGATTTGGGGCTATTAGAGGGCGAAGCCGGTGTTGGAATGATGTTACTGACTCGACTGGGAGCCAGTAGTAGCTGGGAGCGTGCATTCCTTTTAGGCTGAACGCTAAACGCCATACCCAAGACCTATCGCGGAAAAACTGTAGTGATCGCTTAATAGTTGATTATCTTAATTTTTAAATTAAATCCTGTTCTAATGGAGAGGCCAGCTCAGGTGGTTTTTTTATTAAAATAAACGATTACGATAAACACTATTTTAACAAGAATCAATTATGGCTTACCGAATACCTATTCATCATTACTGAAACTATAGACGCTCAAGTAGTAAAGGGAAATGTAGCCTTAGTGACCGGTGGAAACTCCATGATAGGCTTTGACGGAGTTCAATCACTCGTAAAGGCTAGAGCCTTTGTTTATATTACGAACCGCAACCAGGAGCAATTGACTAACTCATCAACCAAGCTCAGGCCGAATGCACGAGCTATTCGCGCTGTCTTGTCCGAGAATAGGTTGACCATCACCGCAAGCTGATGGACCACTTATTTTTGCTTCGTACTCAGGCGCATGAGCTCAAGATGCGTCAGATGGTTGAAGAGATCAACCTAGGCCGA